>NZ_CP047130.1:2442994-2748369 GCF_009832865.1 Colwellia sp. 20A7
CACAACTTTTTGCATCAACGGTTTACTAATTTGATTAAATAATTCGGTCATTTCATGGCTTACTTCATTGATACTTCCAATATAACGATAGGTGCCGCGACCTATTTTCGCCGCTTGTGACATAAAATAACTATTAGGGGCTGAGCCGATACCAATAGTATGTAAACGTGAATTATCTAACTTACGTTCAATTAAATTAAATAATTCTGTTTCATTACCCACACTACCGTCAGTAATAAATACAACTTGTTTATATATATGATCATTATTTTCTGCTGTTAAGGCTTGTTCAATGGCCGGATACATATTAGTACCACCGCCCGCTTCTAGCTGTGATAGCCAATATTTAGCTTGTGCTATATTATCTACATTCGCAAGCTTACTTACCTTGAATAAACGCTGTGTGCTATCTTCAAAAGAAATGATGTTAAAGGTGTCGTTTGAGTTTAATAAATCCAGTGCCGTAATCAAAGATTGCTTTGCTTGTCTAATTGCCACGCCGCCCATAGAGCCAGAAGTATCTATTATATAAATAACATCTTTATCAATTGCTTGTGCATAGTCATTACTAGGAGGCATTAGCATTAATAAACCATATTCATATTTATTATTGCTAACATCTGTTTCTGATTGTATGAAGAAAGCGGCTTTCGGTACATTATCCTGTTCAAGCTGCCATTCTAAAACAAAGTCTTGATCAAGCTTGGTGTTTTTATCTGCAAGAGATATTAACAACTTGTCATTTAATGGCGTTTTCGATATTTGATGGTATAAACTAGTAACATTCGTTAGTGGTAAACCGCCATTTAAATCAACAGATAAAGTGACAGTTTGGTTTTTGCTATTATTATCAGCCGTATCTTCTCTTGTTTGGATAGGCGTAATTTCACTGGCATCGTCAACTCTATCGTTATTCATTGCCCAGCCATGTGAATTAATGCGGGTGGTGTTTATTACTTTCAATTCATCGTTGGTATTACTCGCATGTATTAGAGTTTTACGATTAACTGCGTGCGCTGAAGGGATAAAACGAGGCGTTAAGGTTAGCGGGATCCTTAATGAAAAGGTCTCATTATTTAATTTTATTGATTGAAAATAGTGTAAATTTATTTTTATCGATTCCCCTGGCGCTATATTGGCCACTTTTGTGGTAAATAAGTTTGGCCGCTGCTGTGACACTAACCCTACTCTTTTACCTGCTGTTTTCGCTTTTATATAAAGCTTTTGAGCTTGTTTTTTTTCTTTAATTTTCCCTACTATGCGTCTTTCACCTATTTCCATGATCATTGAAGAAACAGATGCATCATCAACCAATGGAAAAACATAAACAGCTTCAACAAAATCATTACTTGAGTTTTTAAAGGTCTGAGTAAAGTTTACCTTTGCCAGTAAACCGTTAATAGTTACCTGGTAATCACTTTTTTGAATTAATGCTGAGGCGTATTTTTCATTATTTTTAAAATATAAAGTACCTGAGCTAATCGATTGATAGGGAATATTATCCATTGATAATTCATTCGCACTTACTTTTGTGAGCACTAGCAAATAACTAAAGCTCATTATGGTAAGCAGGATAGGAGAAAATACAATACTAAGTAGTGAAATACGTAAGGTATAAGGTATTAAGGTGTTATGGGATGACGTTGAAATGGTCTTGTTAATAATCGTGCTTTTTTTCATAATAAAACTCTACAGAAAATAAAGTTTTATGATGACGTGACATTGTGTTTTTACTGGGTAGGAATTATGGCTAACTTATGGCAAATTATGATAAATTCGCCATAAAGTTTAATTTACCTGTACTTTGCTTGAAGCAAATTAGTAACAAGCCAATTTAGTACTAAGAGAATAATATTAGCTTAGCAGAGAATGACCTTCAGGTAATTGCTTGGCAATCCATAATGCTAATTTATGCTTCATGTTAGGTTGATCTTCACTGTCAACTGCAAGTGGCTGAATTAAGTTATCATTTACTAATAAACGATATAAACTTTCTATTTTATCTTTAGATGAATTGGTCGCAGCAAAGCTTTTATATCCTCGATTAACTGCGTATTTTTCACCAATAACAAGTGCTTTTTTTAATAATTCAGCTTCATTCTTTAATTTTTTCATTTTACTCGATTCTTAAATAAAAACTTTGCTTAAAGATGCTTCAAATAAAGAAGTAAGTCAATTATCTATTACAATTTATAGCGTATTTAGCTACTATTTCGTTAAGGTCGGTTAAAACTCATACTCTACCGCGACCCGTAACACATGCCCTTTGCTTCTACTGTCCATTCCTGTGATAAAACCTACTTCCCATTTTAGCTGCTTTTGTGCATTAAAACGTTGTAATCCCATAAAAGCAGGGCCAATTCCTAAATAATCTTCGCCTAAATAGACCTCGATTGCCGGTTGGAATTGTTCAATATAACGATAACGGTACTTAAGGCGAAACTCAGTTTCAAGTTCACTTTTCAGCGTTTTTCCCCACTCGTAAATCATAAAAGCATTTAGCGTCAGACTTGTGCGACCAAACTCTTTTTCAACTAGGATACCCGAAGTAACTTCCCAGTTTTTTTGCTCCGTTTCTTTTTCAATCTCAAACAACAAGCCCCAATCAGCCCAATATTCTCCTTGCTCAGTTAACATCCAACGCGCTTCAAGTTCATAAGACACTATATCAAAGTCGTTGTTACTATCTCGCTCGCCAACAAGGTAAAACTCTAGCATAAGATTTTCATTCACTGATTGACCGTAAGCTAGGCGCTGAGCCAATTTATTATTATTACTTTCTCTATGTGAGAATAAGCGCCACTCAACTTCTCTCTCGTTCGGTAGCACATAAGGATGGTAAACTTTATCAACGACAACTCCGTCTGCATAAACGATAGAAGACATAACTAAAGAGATACTCAAGAATATCGGAGTCCAATAGCGATTGATTAATGACATGCTTATCATGATTTTTTACCATAAAAAGATAATGAAATGTAAGGTAATTTGAGCAGCATTACCGGAAGAATTAAAGCCGCAGCATAAGAAACTAATTGTAATAGTGATGGTGTTGTTTCATAGCCAAATAAAACAGTTAATAACTGCCCTAGCCCCGAATCTTCAGCAATGATCTCGCCACTATCCCAAATAGATTGGCTACTTGAGAAGATATCAACTTGTTGCAAAAACATTATTGCCTGCATTAATTGCCCTAATCCAAAAAACAATAAAAAATAACAAGAGCTTTGGTTATATATTCTTTTGTCCAGATACCTTAATAAGAAATAGAATAATATTGATATGCTTAAGCAAATCCCGCCACCTAGTGTTATTCCGATCAGCACCGTTTCGTCTTGTTGTGCTTGTGTCCAATAAGACACTAAATAAATAATAAAATGGGCGCCATTGAAAACGCTAATAATAAAAAATATCAATATCGCTAAGTATTTTTTAACACTAGTGTAGTCATTTTTATGACTTAAAATAAAGAGGCACACTGTAGATAAATAAACAATAATAGCACCGAATGATAAAAACAATTCAGTTCCTTTGCCATCAAGTATTAGCGATAAATTTTCTAAATGACTACTCAAAATAAAAGACGTTATTACGGTTACAATAACGCCGAACGAAAGCTGCTTAACTTTGACGATATCAAGATAATTTATCGCAAAATACCTTATTAATAATGAGGTAATAATGAACACAGGTAGCGCATTATTTAAAAACAAAAGTACGGTATTAATTAGCATCTTGTTTTCCTTTTTCTAGCTCTTGCAGGCTACTTTCTACAACAATGACCTTTCCTCGGGCACTGTGAGGATGATACTCACCAAAAAAGCTATATTCGCCAACAGGAAGCGGTCCAATAAAAATGCTTGCTTGTTTATTGGGAAAAATAACCTTTTCACGATTAAGATCGAAGCTGTCAAACTCTTCAATATTTTCGTCATGATTGTCTATAACCAGTTTAATTTTTTTATTCGCCGGAATAATTATAACTGCTGGATAAAACAAATGGTTTTTTATCCTGATATGATACTCAGTCTTTTGCGCTTGTACGTGTAAAGTAAGGAACAGTAAAAAGCTACTGCAAACAATACGTAAATAACGAATTAATTGAATGTTATCCATGAGTGTCTATTTCTTCGTTCACAGCCGCGGGAAATATTACTTCAACTTTGAGCCCGTTTAATAATGTAGAACGTGATAACTGTATTTTAGCGCCATGTAAATCAGCAATATGTTTAACGATTGCTAAACCCAAACCACAACCAAAAATGTCTGAATTATGTTGATCTCCGCCAACGCGATAAAAACGATCAAACACACGCTGATATTCTGTTTCATCGATTCCTTGGCCAGAATCTTCAACACAAACCGTTATCGTTTCGTTTCTACCTTGCTTTACGCTAATAAGAATTTCGCCTTCTATCGGCGTGTATTTATTCGCATTAGAAATTAAGTTAGTGGCAAGTAAATGAACTGAAAATTCATGAGCAGATAAGAATATATCATCACTTTCTAACGTGATTACTTGGTCTTTATTTAAAATATCGTTATACAGCTCTGCTATCACTTGTTTAAGTAGCACGTTAATATTAAAAGCACTGCTTACGTTACTTATTTGTGCCGGATTAGTTCGATTTAAGTTTAATATTTGATCTATAACATGCCCCATTCTATCCACACTATTATTTAACGCGTGTATGGAGCTAAAATTTTCAATATCAGTAGATGTTAAATTTTTATTGTCATTGTTTCTTGAACGTTCAACTAAATCTTGAATTAGGTTATAAGTATCTATTTTCAAAACACTTAACGGAGTTTTTAATTCATGTGCTGCATCTGAAGCAAAATGTCTTTCGCGTTGAAAAGCAGCATCAAGTCGAGCAAACAATTCATTTAATGTTGCTACAATATCCGCTAATTCATTATTATCTACTTGAATATTTAATGCGGTAAAATCATTACTTTTTCTTTTACTCAGTTCAAAACTTAGCTTATGTAATGGCTTTAACCCCTGAGTGATAATAATAAAAATCAATACTGACAGTACGGCTATAGCAACTATCATGGGTGTTACTGCGGCTAAAATTAATGTTTGGGTTAAAGAGAATTGTGCTTTAAGTGGCTGTGCAACAATAACAACCATTTCATCATTATGTATAGAAACTTGTTGCGATAACAAGACTGCACGCCATCGTTGATCTAAGAAATTAACCTCAAAAAACTCAACGTTTTTTTGCGATCCTAACTGAATATTAGAAATTTGATGATCGGGTGCGTTATTACTTTTCAAGATTAATGCCTTGTTTTTCCATACCTGAAAAGCAAAAGCACTTTGCTGCACAACGTGTAATGTTTGGTTTATAGTAGCATCAGAAAGAGTTGCCCCTGACACACTATTAATTACCGCTAATGTTTGGGCGAGACTTAATAGTTGTTGATCAAATCCTCGCTCAGCTTGAGACATGCTCTGTTTGTAGCCTTGGATAGCAGCGATAAATGTTATTAATGTTAAGACTGAGAAAAGTGTTAAAACCAAATAACGACGAATGCTCATAATTACCCTTTGGTATTTATTATGTAACCAACACCACGAACATTTTTAATAAATTTCTCTGGTAAGTATTTTCTTAGCTTATGAATATGTACCTCTACAGCATTGCTGAGTACTTCTTCTCCCCAATGATATAATTTGGATTCAATCTTTTCTCGAGATAATATTCTTCCCGCATTTTCCATAAGCGCTTTTAGTACCATGTACTCTTTTTTAGAAAATGTTATCTCGTGCTCTTTACCTGTAACTTGGTCACAAACAAATACTTTATGGGCGTGGGTGTCTAGCTTAACGTTGTTTATACAAACAAAGGCTGAGTTAGCAGTGCCTAATCGTCGCTCTATTACCCGCAAACGTGCCATTAATTCCTTGATTTCAAAAGGTTTAGATAAATAATCATCAGCGCCATAGTCTAAGCCTTTTACTTTACTTTCAATAGAGTCACGGGCAGTTAAAATAATAACCGGTAATGCTGATTTTTTGTCACGTAAATTTTTTAATATTTCAAGACCATCAATATCAGGCAGTCCTAAATCTAAAATCATCATATCTTGATCGGCAGTGGTTAAGGCATTTAAGGCTAGCTTTCCTTGGTTCACATGATTAACGACAAAACCTTCTGTTTGTAGCGACTTTTGAAGTGCTGTGGCAAGCGGAATATCATCTTCAACTAATAATATACGCATATTATCTCCTTGACCAAAATTTGATTTCTTGTTCTGTTAAAAAATGCTCAGCATTACTGCCTTGCAATAAAGCTAACGTTGCTAATATTCCTGCTTGAATACATTGTGGAGCAACGACCGTAATTGAACGAGGAGCTTTATCAATTGGCCAACCTGTTTTAGCATTTAAAATATGACCATAACGAATACCATCTTTTATTAAAAACCGTTTGGCATCACCACTGGTTGCAAGTGCACCAGATTTTAGGGCAACAATCATGTCTGCATTATTATTTACGTCGGGATTTACATCGGAATTTAAGTCAGAATTTACGTCGGTATTCACTTGGCTATCAACGTCGGGATTTTCGATTGCAACTTGCCATGTTTGATTATTGTGGCGAGGGCCTGAAACGGCAAGATCACCGCCTAAATTAACTAATACAGGCTGGTCTGTTAATTGTTTTGCTAAAATAATACTTCTGTCAACGGCATATTCTTTTCCTATTCCGCCAAAATCAATTTCCATTCCGTTAAGAAGCGTAATTGTTTGCTGATCAAAGTGTATTTTATACCAGCCTACCTGTAATAAGCTTTTAGATACTTTAGCCGATGAAGGAAAGGTTGAGTGTTGGTTATTACTACCTTGAAAAGACCAAGCCTTTCTTAAAACCCCTGAGCTGATATCAAACAAACCTTCACTTAATTGATAACAATGGTCAGCAAACGTTAATAGCTGGAATGTTTCTTCATCAATAGCTACAGCCTGCCCTGCATTATTATTAATTAAACTACAAAGACTATGTTGATTATAACGGCTAAATTTATCTTCGATGCGCCAGACTTCTTTGGTAATTATATTACCCAGCTTTAGCGCTAATGTTTTATCGTTTGTTTGGACAATAACTTCACAAGGACTAGCCATAGCATTGAATTGAACGCTATAGCTGTCTTTGTTTGTTATTAAGTTAATGGCTCTGTTGTTAGTCAAAAAATTCTCTATTTAAAACACTTGATTTAGTACTCTTTATTTAAAAAGAGTACGTTACCTGTGCAATAACAGCATCCACACTAGGGTAAAGATCAACACTTTTTAACACGCCAATCTCTTCAACCCCTGCATCGGTAGGTTTTTGACTATAATACTCAATTCTAAAAGATAATTCATGCCCATTGTTGACCAACATGCCATATTTTAAACCAATGGTATAAGCGGTCATTTCACCTATTCGATAATCAGCACTGGCAAAAGCAGGCATGGCCTCATTGTCGACTAAAAATGGTTGGTAAAAATCAGCCGCACTTTGTTGATAGAATCTAAAATGTGGTTGTAAATAACTTTCCTTACCGAAGCTATCACCCAAGGGAATCCTAAAACGTGAATCAATAGTATGAGATTTTATTTTCCAGTCATCCCACATGTATCGGTAAGACACATCTAAAACCGTTGTATCAAAATGATATAAAGATTGAGCAAACACACTTTGTTTGACACGAGAATCAGGACGCGATTCGTAAAGGTAATCTTGAGCTTCGCCATTATTATTGACAACAGACAACACTTTAAAAGGGTCAGTTAAATAGCCATCAACGGTTGAATAAGAATAATTAAATTGCATTAACATTCTGCGATTAATGACTTGAGTAAATCCAAGTAAAATATCGACCGTTGTTTTATCATCATCGCTACCAATGCGAGTAGTTTGAAAATCATCATCCCAATTAGACGCATCACTATCACCCACTAGCATAGAAGAAAAAGCTTTAGGAAGCCCGCCTTCTGGTGAAAATGTATCTTGAAAGTAGCTAAAACCTGCCGAAAAAGTTGAATTTTTACGATCAAAGTCGATAGCTATATTACCGTTAATACCTAATGATAAATAATCATATTCTTTAGAAAGATGTAATCCACCACTTACCGTATAATCAGGCGCTATAGGTTGCGTCCATTGTGCGTTTAATTGAACACGCGTATCTTTAAACGTATCATCAAGCGGGGTTTCTCCTGCCGTGATTTGATATTGTCCATTACCTGACGGTCGAGTAAATGTTTGCACTGTAGGTTGTGCTACAGCACCATTAGCAGAAGCACCCGTTAAGGTATCTATCGTTAATTTAAGATTTAATACTTCTTCTGTATCAAATGTTTTTTGTGCATTAAAAATCGCCTCTCCTGCGCTGACCCTATCGGTTTCACTATAGAATAAAACGGCAGTATCAAACTTCCATTCGTCTGGCTCTGCCTCAAATGTATTTGATTCAGCATGGGCTAAACTATTTGTTCCCAGTAACGTTGCAGCAGCAATAGTTAACACAGCTTTAATGTTTGATTTTTCGGTTATTTTTTTCATAATTTTTCTTCAGATGCAACTACAGACTATTGATTTTATTAAACTCACATAAAATTCACGATTTTGTATACTAGTAAGACAAAATAATTATCTAAAACTAGTTACAACCACACCCACCGCCACCAAAGCCTTTACCACCACTTGATGCCTCTTTACTGAAATAGATATGATCATCAAGCGCAGAGTCAACAGGCGATGCATTTAATAACATTTCTTTCTTGGCTAATAAATCTCGTTCCCATGGTTCAACACCCAAACCTAAGCTAGAACAGCCTGATGTAACCGTCAGTATTGAAGCGATTAATACTATATTTTTTATTTTAGACATCATTATTTAACCTCTTTCTCAGTTAAGAATTGTTCAATTTCTTGTTGATATTGTTTAATTTTATTAGTAAAAAATCCGGTGTGTCTTAACTTTATTTTTCCATCGCGGCCAATAAGCATACTGCTTGGCATTCCTTGAATATCAAAATGTTTTGCTATTTTCCCCCTTGGGTCATAAATAACAGGAAAACTCGCAGGCATTTCTATTAGAAACTTTTCAGCTAATGCTTTATTCGCGTCTAGGTTGATACTAACGACCGTAAAGCCTTGTTGCTTATATTTGTCTTGTATTGCGTTCATCCAAGGAAAAGATTTACGACAAGGAACACACCATGATGCCCAAAAATCGATATAAACAACCTTACCCTTATGTTCAAGCAACGCTTGTTCTAACATAGTTTGACTACTAACCGTTGGTTGTTCGATGTTTTGTGCATTGCTAACGCATGTCACGCTTACTAATACAATAAAGCCGATAAATAATTGAGTTTGTTTAATTAAATTTTTCAAGTATCACCTGATTGGAAGTTTCGATTGATAGTTCATTAAACCATAGCTTAAATACCTTTTCTTAACGAATACTTAAAACTAATTTAATGATGGTAATTTTATCTACATTTATTATCTATATACCGATTAGATAGATAATATTGCCGCTATTATTTACGTTTTATCGTTTAATTTAGCTTTATTTCATTATTTTATACATTTAGGTTGCTTTTTACTGCTGAGCTGTCAAAGTGTCAGTTACTAATTAGTGTAACAACACTAATTACTCACAATTCGATTCAACAATAATTAAAGGAGTAGCGCTTCAATGTGTTCGATCTTTGGTATATTAGATATAAAAACAGGTGCTGATGCACTTCGTCCTCAAGCTTTAGAATATTCTCGCCTATTACGTCACCGTGGACCAGATTGGTCAGGCATTTACAGTAACGACCATGCAATATTAGTGCATGAACGTTTATCAATTGTTGATACTGAGCATGGCGCTCAACCATTATACAACAATGATAAAACTAACGTTTTAGCAGTTAATGGTGAAATTTATAACCATAAAGCTTTAGCAAGCGAATTAAATGTTGATTACGAATTTCAAACAGCCTCTGACTGTGAAGTTATTTTACCTTTATATGAAGAATTCGGTGCTGACTTTGTAGATAAACTACAAGGCATGTTCGCGTTTTGTTTATATAACTCAAAAGACAATAGCTACCTAATTGCACGTGACCATATTGGTATTATCCCTTTATATACGGGTTATGATGCTGAAGGTAACTTCTATGTTGCTTCAGAAATGAAAGCATTAATGCCAATATGTAAAACAGTATCTGAATTTCCTCCAGGACATATCTTAGATAGCCGCGTTGGTGAATTACAGAAGTATTACAAACGTAACTGGCAAGATTATGCTGCGATTAAAGACAATACAACAAGTAAAACTAAAATCCGTGAAGCATTAGAAGAATCTGTTAAAAGTCATTTAATGACTGATGTTCCTTACGGTGTTTTATTGTCTGGTGGTTTAGATTCATCATTAATTTCTGCTATTACGCAAAAGTTTGCTGCTCGTAGAATAGAAGACAATGACTTAGCTGAAGCTTGGTGGCCCAAAGTTCACTCATTTGCTTGTGGCTTAGCTGGCTCTCCTGATTTAGTTGCTGCAAAAACTGTTGCAGACAGTATTGGTACTACGCATCACAGTGTTATTTTTACTGAGCAAGAAGGTATTGATGCACTTAAAGAAGTTATCTATCATTTAGAGACTTACGATGTAACAACTATTCGTGCTTCTACACCAATGTACTTAATGGCACGTAAAATTAAAGCCATGGGTATTAAAATGGTACTTTCTGGTGAAGGTGCAGATGAAATATTTGGTGGTTACTTATACTTCCATAAAGCGCCAAACGCTCAAGAATTCCATGAAGAGTTATTACGTAAACTTGACAGACTACATAAGTTTGACTGTTTACGTGCTAATAAATCAATGTCTGCTTGGGGTATTGAAGCCCGTGTACCATTCTTAGATAAGAACTTCATGGATGTTGCAATGCGCATCAACCCTGAGGATAAGATGTGTGGTAACGGTAAAATGGAAAAAGCTATTTTACGTGAATCTTTTGAAGGTTATTTACCAAAAGAAATTTTGTGGCGTCAAAAAGAGCAATTCTCTGATGGTGTTGGTTACTCGTGGATTGACGGCTTAAAAGCACATGTTGAAACATTAGTTACTGATCAACAACTTGAAAATGCACATATCAGATTCCCAGTAAATACGCCTGATAACAAAGAAGGCTATTACTACCGCACTATTTTTGAAGAAAAATATCCATTAGCAACCGCTGCTGATTGTGTTATTGGTGGTAAATCTGTTGCTTGTAGTACTGAAGAAGCGCTAGCTTGGGATGAAAGCTTTAGAAATAATGCCGATCCATCGGGTCGTGCTGTATTAAGTGTACATAACGAAAGTTATTAACAGTTAATTTTATACTTTTATCGACTTGGTTACTTTATTAGCACTGAGTCGATAAAAGTGTTTTTTCTTTATTGTTTGTTTAATAAAGTAAAAATAAATAATACTTATTTCAAGAAAACCCCACTTACCTCTGAAAATTCATTTTTTTGACTATAGAATCTAAAATTACGTAGCAATTCTTCATTTTATTCTAACCAATAACAACCTTATTTCGGCCATCCGCTTTTGCTTGATAAAGTAACTCATCCGCTTTTTTAATGTGAAAATCAAGGTTATTATTTGCCTTGCTAGTTATTGACGCTCCGACACTGAAAGTGATATCCCAATCGAGAGCAGGATGACCACTTTTAATATCTATACAATAATTAGCAAAATTTTCATTTAAACGTTTAAAAATATTATCTACCACTGATTTATTGGTTGTATGTAAAATAAATAACCACTCTTCACCACCATAACGGCCAAATTTATCATTTTCCCTTAATGTTTTTCTTGCTGCATTTGCAAAAGCAATCAGCACTATATCCCCTATGTCATGGCCTAAAGTATCGTTAACCTTTTTAAAGTAATCTAAATCAACAATAGCAATAGTTAACTCATTATCGCTTAAACTTGTTTCGGCTATTAACATAATACCTCGTCTATTAGGAGAGTTAGTTAGGTAATCAGTATTGGCAATAGCATGATATTTTTTACGTTGGCTTACCTGTCTATTAATCAATAGTAATGAAAAAAGTATCAATATTACGGCAATAGCCGTACTTAAACGCCAAATTATTTTTTGTTGATACTCTTCCTTAGCTTTAAATTCAGTCATAGCATTAACTTGTGCTAAGCGAAATATTTCAGCCTCCTTTTCTTTTACTTCAAATGTAACTTGCAGCGTTTTAATATTATTTTCACTTGTAGCTTCTAGGTGCTTTTTCGTGAAGATAAGCTCTTGCTCTATGGCTTCAAAAGCTTCTTCATTTAAGCCGAGTTGTCGTTTTAATTTATAACGTTTACTTAAAAAATTAGACTTATAAATACTTCTACTAAACTTATCTAATAAAGCAAAAACATCATCATTTACCTTATTCGCTTTTTCTATAAAGTCTTGTTCAATATAAATATCACTCAATAAAATCATTGATGCTAAATGCATATCATGTACACCAGCCGCACTAGCAAGAGCTATATTGTCATGCACATTATTCAAAGCTTTATCATAATGTCCTTCAGAAAATTCAATTTTTGAAATGATATATTGAGAAAAAGCAATGCCTGTATGCATATTCACTGACTTAAAGTACAGTAATGCTTTTTTCAAATAGACTAATGCTTCTTCATTCTCACCCTTGTCTTTCAGTATAGTGCCCATACTCCAATAGGCTTTTGAGGTTAAATGTTCATCATTAGTTTTTTCATAAGCAACTATCGCTTGTTTAGAGAAGCTTAAGGCTTTCTCCTTTTCATCTGAGAAGTTATATGCATCACTAATTTTACGTAGAAAAAATCCTTGTGATGAAAAATCGTCATATGTTATTGCTAATTCTAACCCTTCTACTGATACCTCGAGCGTTTTTTTAAGCTTATCTACAGACGTATAGTAATAAGACAGAGCACGAAAAATAATAATCTTTTCTTTATCACTACGCAGTAAACCCCCTTCCTCCAATTGCTTAGCTAATACTTTAGCTTCTGTTGGATCTTCCTGACGAGAAAGGTATTTCAATTTTGATTCGAGCAAGAGTAAATACAAATCCCATTGTTTTTTAATCCCCTCTTTTTCTATGTAGGTATTAATATGGTGATTAAGGGCTTCATATTTTTCTTGTCTAAAAAGTAATTCGCTGTATAAGGCAGCAGTTTCAAGATGCAGTGTTGCCCAATTATTACTTTTACTTATTTCAAATACTTTTTGGAGTTGTTTTTCATTCTTGAGATAATCGAGTTTATTCACTCTAATATCGTTAATAAATTTATTAGCTGATTGATAATCTATTGACTGAAATGGTGATTCAGGTGGGCTAGTCTTAGCTAACAGTTTGTTATTAAGAAAAATGAAAAGAGTAAAAATAAGGCACTTTGCAAACACAATATAATAACTGTGTGATTTGTTAATTTTATTTAGCATATAATCCTTTATAAACTTTGGTTTTCTTTAGGTCGATGCACCTATTAGTAAAACGTTGTTGTATAAATATTATTGAATTCAATTACTTTGTATACCTCATTAATACTTGATCATAATGTATCAGCTCTCTATTGGTTAGGCAATAATAGAGCGCTAATAATAAAAACCACCTGTTCAATAAACTTAACGTTTTGTTTTACAGGCTAATTTATAATAGTGATTATTATTAAATTCAAAATTATTAATAACAGTTAATGGTGATTTTTTCGTATGTGCTTCATATGAGCGTGTATTAATTTTATTAATAAAAGTAACCATTACTGGATAACGCTTTGTCATTTCACTTAGCGAAAAATTAAAGATACTTTCAAAGACACCTTGCCCACGAACGGCTTTATCAACACAAACAGGACCATATTGATAAGAGTTTTCTTTGGTAATTGTTTGCTCCAAACAAGTTGAGTCATGCAAATTTTCAATCATAAATTGAAACATTGGCCACTGTGACCAATAATCCCATGAAGCTGCCATAGCATAAGCAACTACCTTATGATTGACACAGGCAATAAAAAGTCCCTTTTCATCTTGAATTAAACTAGTTAAATGCTCTTTAGTAAATGCTGTTGTTATAAAACCATCAGTTTTGTCTTCTTCACTAATTGAGTCAATTTGATATTTATAATGAAGAGTCAAAATTTCATTAATATTTTCTAGTGTCGCTACTTTTAATTCAATATTCATATTTTAAAAACCTAAGTTCACCAATGAGTGATTAATTATTATGTGTTTACTTAAACCTGTGATGATATATTTATTCCTAAAATACTATCAAGTTTGTTACTCGTACATTCAAAACTAAAAATAATATCTATATTCAATTTTCAATTCATTATAATGTTTCGCATCATAAACTTTAGAATCCACTTTATGAAAACCTGCTGATAAACGAAGACTACTTGTATCACCTATCTGAATGTTTTGTTGTAAACTAATTCGACTACGTTTAGTTTGATCAAATAAGAATTGATAGTGCTCTGCTTCCAATAATAAAGTTGTTTTCGGCCAATAGTAAATGAATCCAGCATGCAAACCTGGTGCAATATTTGTGTAAGAATCTAGTTTTCTATTAAACTCTAAACGTCCTGTTGCCATTAAAAATACATAACTATTTTCAAGTGGTCGATAGCTAACACCTCTTCCGGCAGTACCTTGTGTTACTAACACTTCTTTTTCGCCTGTCCATTGCTGTTCGACACTAAGATTTGCTTGCCATGACCAGGGAGAAACAAACTCATTACGTTCGGATAGTGAAATAATATTCAGCAACTCTGCTTTATCGAGTTTAATATCGTCATTTTCATAAACACGAAAGCTAATGTTAACCATGTTTAATGACATTCCTGCATAATAACCATCTAGTGGATCGGTTAAATCGTGATAACTGCCTCGGTACTTAAACTCTGCGAAATTGTTCTTGTCATTTTGACCTACACTCACTGAAACCATTGTTGTTTTATGGCCTTGATCTGGGCTAGTTGGTGTTGCTATAGAGATATCTAGATTCGTTGGGTTTTTATTTAAATATCGTAATAACTCGAAACTTCGGCGGGTAATATCAACATCACGTCCATTAAAAGTATTTTTATAACGTAAATAACGATAAGTACTATCGACAACTAGCTGCTTCTTTTCGGTAGGTAAGTTTGTGAAACTACCATCTGATAAAACCTTAATATCTTCGCTTAACGCTAAAACAAGCTTTCGTTCTGTCGCTGATAATAATGTTAAATGTGCCTCAAGCTCTGTCAAAATAGAAGGTCTATAGTATTTGTCAGCTACTAAATTAGCATCGTCGACTACCCTTATCGTATCTAATGGCATTGCTGTCACAGGAAAATTATTAGTTAAATAAAGACCAGGTCTTGCAACATCAAGTAACTCTAACAATCGGAATGAACAATTTTCATCGAAAAAGTAGTATTCAAAGTTAATGCCCTGTAACTCCCATATATGAGAAAGCATTTTATCAATTTCATCGTCAGTTAAATTAAGCTTATATTCCCATAAGTCCCTATTTTCTAAACGACTGTATTCTTTGATTTTTTCAAAATAAGGGTTAGCTGCAAAACTACCTGGGTAACCACCGGTAAGACCTTTTGCCGCATAAAGAAATCCATTTTCATTTTCAGGTACTGTCGCACCAAAATTTAATGCATAAGATAAATAAGTCGAGTTATTATCAACTTCTTCCGTATCAAAACGTAAAAAAGTATGACCATACATTGAAGAAGGACTGTTCAGTTGCGCAGAAGCAAAAACAAGTACAACTGATTTAGTGTTTAAGCGATCTCTCCAATTGATGTATTCTGTACAATCATTTGAAAGAATTTCACTGGCTAACTCTGGTATGTTATTAAGTAAAAAAGCGGTTCTTGCTGGGTATCTACATTGAATAGCACTATCATTTTTTAAGGCTTTTAACGTTGCCAACAATTCGTTTTGCGGGTTTTTATAACCATCAGTGGCGATAAAAAATTTACTATCATCTACATAACTTTCTATTTGGCTGCTATTTTTTTCTGTACTTATGTGCAGTAATGCTCGCCACTCTGTAGTTTGCGATAACGAGAAAGTATCTACTGAATTATCGGCATAAACCTTTAATGATAGTAAGATGATAAAAGAAACGGTAAGAGAACGGAAAATAAGATTCATATAATTTCAAAATAAAAACACTAAAATAAATAGGATAAGTAATGTAATAAAAAAGGCTACATTTAGTAGCCTTTTATAAGATATTTAATAAATACTATGCAGTGTATTTAGCTAATATCTCATCATTTTTCATTAATGAAAACATAGAACTAACAACATGTTCAGTAGTTGCATTTTCAGAAGGGAATAATGTATCGAAGTTATTATGTAAAGTTGCTTCAAAGTGAGCACGCTCAGCTTCAGAAACACCTAAAGAAACAGCTACAGCTGTTAATGCTTCACCGTTACCACGTGCAACATCTTCACTAAACTCGTCCATAATCATACTAACATCAATCATTTCCTTGCCGCCGTACGTTAACGTACCGTCAGTAGAACAACCATTAGTACCAAAAGTCATACCAAAAGTATTGTTACCTGTTGAGCCGTTAGTTGTCGCTGCAAGTACATGACTTGGCGTGCCACTTTGGCCAGCAAATAACATATTACCCCAACCACAAGTTTGGCTACCAGGTGCATCAGCTAAAGCAGATGTAGATACTAACATTGCAGATGCAATCAATAATTTTTTCATAATTAATCCCTATAATTTAGTTTGTTATCTAATATCCAACTGATATTAGAGTGCGCATTCTAATGTAAGTGCTCAATAAATTCACCTTTATTCGTATAAAAAGTAAAATTTAGAATAAAAGATTATTCTATAAGCACATGGGTTACCACCACTCATATAATACCGGCGTTATAAACCACTAACTATCTCTTTAATCAGCGGTGGACCCTGATAGATAAAGCCAGTATAAACTTGTACTAAACTTGCCCCCGCGGCTATTTTTTCATTGGCATCATTGCTAGAAGCAATACCACCAACGCCTATAATAGGTAATTTACTATCTAACGCTTTTGCTAAAATGCGGATAACAGTTGTACTCTTATCTTTAACCGGTGTTCCACTTAAACCGCCCTGCTCAGTGCTATGTTCAAGTTGCTCAACGCCTTCTCGAGATAAGGTAGTATTAGTTGCAATAACACCGTCAATACCGTTATCAATTAAAGATTTAGCAATCGATTTCACTTCATCTTCAGTTAAATCTGGGGCTATTTTAACGGCAAGTGGAATATATTTTCCATATTGATTAGCTAAGGTTGCTTGCTCTGCTTTTAATGCTGACAACAACTCGTTTAACGCATCACCATATTGTAATGCTCTTAAGCCTGGGGTATTCGGTGATGATATATTTACTGTGATATATGTGGCGAAGTTATAAACTTTACGCATGCAATGAATGTAATCATCTTTCGCATTTTCTTCTGGAGTATCTTTATTTTTCCCTATATTTATCCCTAACACTCCATTAAAGTTAGCTGCGCGTACTTGCGATACTAGATAATCAACGCCTTTATTATTAAACCCCATACGATTAATAATGGCATTAGCTTCAGGTAGTCTAAATATTCGCGGTTTGTCATTACCAGGTTGTGGTCTAGGTGTTACCGTTCCAACTTCAATAAAACCAAAGCCCATTGCTGCGAAAGCATTGATACACTCGGCATTTTTATCTAATCCCGCAGCCAAGCCCAATGGATTAGGGAAATCAATTCCCATCACGTTAACCGGTTTTTCGGCGACACGTTGCTTATAAAGTGCATTTAAAGGATTTGACCCCGTACTTTTTAACCCTTTAATTGTCAACTCATGAATAGTTTCAGCATCAAATTTAAATAGAACTTTACGAATAGCAGGATAGAACATAAAACCTAGAACCTCAAAGTAGTTATACGTAGGAGCAGAAATAAAAAATCCCCGCTGAACTTAAAACATTAATAAGTTAGGCGAGGATTTTATCAGTTAACACGTTATTTATACATTGCTTTTAGCGGTAATAAATTAACTTTATAACCTAAACTTTCATTTAATATAAATTTAATCCGATTTTACTAACCTTTGACAGTTTAAGCTTAATAGCATTAATTCACGTAAAGCGACTGAGAACTTAGCAAATTCATGAGTTTGACCTACTTTAAAGTCAGCTAAAATACTCTTCCATCTATTTAATGGTTGAGCATTAGTGTTAACCCATGCTTCCAGCATATTATCTAGATCTTTCGCTGTAGCACTGCAATCGCATCGTAATACAACAGCTGTTAATGAACGTTGCTGCCAATCTAGCTCTTCTCTAAATGATGCTCTAGCTAGTGCTTGCCAATGATTTCCCACAGGTTGGCGTGTAATCTGATCTAAGAACCAATGTAAATCTAATCGAACACCTAATTTAAAGTAAAGGCTAGCAACAAGCTCTACATCTCTTCCATCTTCATCAGCAATCTCTGCTATATCTAATGCTGAAAAAATAGTACTTAATTGAGAAATACGGATAGCAATTTCTTTAGGTACGTTAGCTGCAACTAGATCATTTTCAACACGTTCTAATTGTTTTAGTTCACTTTCAATAATAAAGCTATTTAATTTCTTAGACATAATAGCAAATGTAGGTTTGTACAGCGCTATTGATTGCTCAATGGTTAATGCCTTATTACGATGACGTAAGAACCAACGAGTAGCTCGTCTTACCGTACGTCGATACTGGAATAACATTTCTGTTTGAATTGAAGTAGAAATTTTATTATTTAACACTTCAATTTTTTTCCAAAACTCTTCAAGTTCAAATATTGCACATGAAATAGTGTAGCTATTCGCTATTTCTGCAATCGTTGCACCTGTTTCTTCTTGCATGCGATTAACAAAATTAAAGCCCATATCGTTACCCATTTTATTTGCCAGTTTAGTAGCAATAATTTCAGCACGAAGTGGATGTTGCTGCATTTGTTCTTGATACTTTTTATGTAACTGTTCTGGAAATGCATTAATTAATAATTGATCGTAATATGAGTTATCAGTTACATCTGGGTGAATAAGATCTTCTTTTAACACCATTTTACTGTATGCAAGTAATACTGATAATTCAGGACGAGTTAACCCTTTATCTTTGGAAACTCTGTCTGCTATCTCTTCATCATCAGGAATAAACTCTAATGCTCTATTAAGTTTACCTGTACGCTCTAATTCATGAATAAAGCGCACTTGTTCTTTTAGTTGAGTAACGCCACGCATAGCGGTGATTGATAATGAGTGTGTTTGACGGTAACAATCTTCAATAACTAAATTACCAACGGCATCAGTCATGTCATAAAGTAACTTGTTGCGCTGTTTAATCGTTAAATCACCCGATTGAACAAGCGTATTTAATAGAATTTTAATATTAACTTCATTATCACTACAATCAACACCACCGGCATTATCAACTGCATCAGTATTAATACGACCACCATTAGATGCAAACTCAACTCGTCCAAGCTGGGTAAAACCAAGGTTTCCGCCCTCACCTACAATTTTAGCTTGTAAGTCACAGCCGTTAATTCGTAATGCGTCATTTGCTCGGTCACCTACTTCTAAATGAGTTTCTTTCGTGCTTTTCACATAAGTGCCGATACCGCCATTCCACAATAAATCTACTTTCATTGTTAAAATAGCTTGAATTAAATCAGTAGGCGACATGCTTTGTTTTTGTGTGCCCAACATCTTTTTAATTTGTGGTGTTAACTTAATTGACTTCACATGACGACTGAAAATACCGCCACCTTCTGAAATTAATTTTTCATTGTAATCTTCCCAGCTACAGCCTGGTAAATTAAATAAACGTTCTCGTTCAGGGTAAGAACTCGCAGCATCTGGATTAGGGTCAATAAAGATATGCATGTGGTTAAACGCAGCTTGTAAACGAATATGTTTAGACAACAACATGCCGTTACCAAACACATCACCCGCCATGTCTCCAATCGCAATACACGTAAAGTCAGTACTCTGACAATCAATATCTATTTCTCTAAAGTGACGTTTAACCGATTCCCAAGCGCCTCGTGCAGTTATACCCATCGCTTTATGATCATAGCCAACACTACCACCTGAAGCGAATGCATCGCCAAGCCAGAAGTTGTATTCATCTGAAATACTATTAGCAATATCGGAAAAGGTTGCCGTGCCTTTATCGGCAGCAACAACTAAATATGCATCATCTTCATCAAGACGAACAACATCAACAGGAGGAACAATTTCGCCATCAACAATGTTGTCTGTTATATCTAGTAAAGCTCGAATGAAGGTTCTGTAACATTCTTTGCCTGCTTCAAATATTTCTTGGCGCGAGCCTGTTGGCAGCTGCTTACAAACAAAACCACCCTTTGCGCCAACGGGAACAATTACGCTATTTTTAACTTGTTGTGCTTTCACTAAGCCTAACACTTCAGTGCGGAAATCTTCACGTCTGTCAGACCAACGTAAACCACCACGAGCAACTTTACCACCACGTAGATGTACACCTTCAACTTGAGGAGAATAAACAAATATCTCAAATTTAGGTACGGGTTGTGGCATCTCACTAATTTTATCTGGGGTTATTTTAAATGAGATATACGCCTTGTCACCCAATAAACTATCTTTTTGGAAGTAGTTAGTTCGGATAGTGGCAAGAATCATTTCTGAAAAACGTCTGATGATTCGATCATCATCTAAGTTAGCAACATTATCTAACGACGTTTCAATAGCAGCTAATAATTTTACTTGGGTCTTTTCTTTAGCACTTTCACTAGCATTATTTTTTGGATCAAAACGATGAATAAATAAGTTAATTAATAACTGTGCTATATCAGGATAACGCGCAAAGGCATCTTCAATGTAGCTTTGACTAAAACGTCCACCTATTTGGAATTCGTATTTAGCAAAAGCACGTAAAATAGAAACACTGCGTCCTTCTAAGCCTGCGCCTAAAATAAGACGGTTAAAACCATCATCTTCTAAATCGCCTCGCCATACTTTAGCAAAGGCATCTTGAAATAAAGCACTAACAGTATAAATATCAAATGAACTGTCACCATTGAGTAGCATAGAGAAATCTAATATCCAGAATGTTTCACCTTCAGATGTTTTAATCGCATAAGGGCTTTCACCAATAACGCGTAAACCGAAGTTTTCCAAAATAGGTAATACATCTGAAAGATGGATAGGATCACCTTTATGGAAAAGTTTCAGTTTTACAAAACGGCTATCCGCTTTTTCTTCTAATGGTTGATAAAACAACATTTCTAAATTATCAGAAAGGTTTACGCCTTCTAACTTTTCGATATCAACAATGGCAGAGCCCGGTAATACTTCATCTTTATATGATTGTGGGAATTTAATGTATTTATTACATAATGCTTTAGCGGCTACTTCCCCTTTATTTTCAGCAAGAGCGGTGGCTAATTTATCATCCCAGTTTCGTGCTGCTTCATTTAAATTCTTTTCAATTTCTTTCACGTTAACATCTGCTTTTGTTGATTTTACTTGAACAATGTAGTGCGTTCTTGCTTGCACTGATTCAGAAAAATAAGTAGTAAACTGTACTTCTTCATCACTGCCAAAGGCTTCTTGTAACAGTAATTGGGTTTCTATGCGTAATTTTGTGGTGTAACGTTCACGTGGTACATAAACCATACACGAGTAGAAACGATCAAAAGCATCGCGTCTAACAAATAAACCACAATAATCGCGTTCTTGCATTTGCAAGATACCTTTAACATTCTTCAGTAGTTCAGCAGTATTACTTTGTAATATTTCATCCCTTGGGAAGGTTTCTAAAATATTAATTAACGTTTTATATGCATGAGTACCTTGAGCAAAACCTGATGAATCGCACACTTGTTGTACTTTGGTTTTAATCAGCGGTAAGTCTAATGCACTATTGGTATAATAAGACGAACCAAATAAACCAATAAAACGATCTTCACCAATAACATTACCTTTGGCATCAAAGCGTTTTACTCCAATGTAGTCTAATTGTACGGGTCTATGTACTCTAGAGCGGGAATTTGTTTTTGTTAAAATAAGGTGATTACTACCTAATGCCACTTCACGGCCTGATTCACTTAAGGTAGAAATTAATCTATTTTTGGTAACACTCGAGTTTCTCATTAAACCGAGACTAGACTCAAAGTCGCCTTCAAGTTTTATATCTCCTTTTACCGCTGATACTTCATAAGAGCGATACCCCATCAAGGTGAAATTATTACTTGCTACCCAAGTTAAAAACTCAACGGTATCATCTTTGGCTTGTTTTCCACCCGGTAATTTACCTTTAGATACTTCAGTAATAGTACCTTTTAACTTTTTAAGCATTGGCTCCCAATCATCAACCGTTAGAGTGATGTCTTCTACAACGCTAAGCAATTCATTTTTAATATTATCAAGTGCCTGTTGATCAGGCTGGCGATCAATTTCAATAAAGAATGCTGTTTCTTGTACAGCCGCTTTCTTAGTTGTATCAGCACTAGATGCAACTTCGATGATATTTTTCTTTTTATCTCTAACAACTTTTAACGGTGAGTTAAGCATTAAATGTGGAGATAAACCTAAGCGGTTAAGTGCTATTCGAATAGAGTCAACCAGGAAAGGCATATCCTTAATGATTACTTCTATTATTGTGTGGCTTGATTTCCAGCCATTTTTACTTACCGACGGATTAAAAACATGTATTACCGGTTTTTTATTTGTGTGTTCATTAAGTGAGCTCCATAAACTTAATGTTGCACCATACATATCACTATCATTACGTTCAGATAAATCAAATGAAGAGATATTGCTATAAAGTAAGGTTGCAAATTGATCGACTAATTCTGCTGATTCTGTAGGAACTTTTTTCTTTATTAATTGTGCTACATTTTTCAGTATAACTGATGGTGAACCATTCACTAACGCCATGCTATTTTCCTTTTCCTATTTTTATACAGAAGTTAAAAAGAAAGCTTGTAATAATTTATATACTTTTATCATATTGCTACTTGCAATATAAGTTAGATATCTTTATCAAAAATAAGTATTCCTTAAAAGAATAAGAAAATATTATTTAAGTATAGTACAGATTTTATGGCTTAATTTACGGTAATGCGAGGATTATTTTTGTTTTAATTTAAAACATTTTCTTTTTAAATCAAACGTTTTCTATAAGTGTGTTTCTTTATGCAAGTATAATAAATAAAAAGCACTAAAAACGGATGTTTCCTGTTTAAATATTCAATTATTTAATAAATAATTACTGGTTAATTATTTATTAAATAATTACTGGTTAATTATTATAAATTTAATTAATAGCTTATGGTTTACATCAGTTATTCGCAAAGGTTAGTAAGTTTTATTACTCATTAAAATAATAATTACCAATTTTGTTTCATTATTTACTAAAAAGTATTGTATGTCAGTTGCTAAATTATAATGACAAACCTACGCTTATCTTTCTATTGTTAAACCAATGAAACACTTAAAAACAAATAAAAAAAACCTTTATCTCTGATGAGCTAAAGGTTTTTTATTTTGAACTTTATGAAAATATTAGTCTTTCTTGTTTGGCCATAAAAGTGCAGCTAAAGCTGGTAAAACAATAACAGCAGCTAGCATATTAACTAAAAACATAAAGGTTAAGAGTATTCCCATATCAACTTGGAATTTTAAATCCGAGAAGAACCAAGTAGAAACACCAATTGCCAAGGTAATGCCGGTAATTAATACTGCACTACCTCGCTCCTTCAATGCCGCCAGATAAGCGTCATGTACATTAGCGCCATTTTTCAATTCATTATTCATGGTAGATAAAATATAAATACCATAATCAACGCCAATGCCAACACCTAAAGCAATAACCGGTAAGGTTGAAACTGTTAAACCAATATCTAATACCGTCATTAACCACTGAGCAAGTGTTGATACAATATATAACGGTAGTACAACAACAATCGTTGCTCTGATGCTTCTAAAACTTAATAAGCACAATATAATTACCGCACCATAAACATAAATCATCATAGGTAATTGAGCTTCAGCAACAGCTTCATTTGTAGCAGCCATCACACCAATTGGACCTGACGCTAATTTAAACTGTAACTGGTCATTACCTAGCTCTTGTGCTGCTAACTTAACTTCATCAACAACACGTTCTATTGTGTCAGCTTTGTGATCTTGTAAAAACAAAATTACCGGCATTACGCTACAGTCATTATTCAACAAGCCACTTGACGATGGAACACGTGCAATAGATTGTACTAATGTTTGTTGGTTACGCGGAATAACACGCCAATTAGGATTACCTTCGTTATAACCTGCATTAACAATCTTAGAAATTGAAGCTAAACTCACTGCAGATTGCACGCCAGGAACATTCTCCATTCGCCATTGAAATCTATCGATTATATTCATTGTTTCGTAATACGTACAAGCATCAGGCGTTGTTTCAATAATAACTGACATATAATCTACACTAATAGCATAGCGGTCCGTAATTAAGAAGGTGTCCTGGTTGTAGCGTGACGACTCATGTAACGCCGGGGCTCCTGCGTGTAATTCACCTATTTTCAAATTCTGTGAATTAAATAATCCTGCTGCGTAAAGCACTACTGTCAACCCTAATATTACAATAGCAGTTTTCCTGGTTGCAAAAGTAGCCATAAAGCGCCAAATAGGACTTTCTTCGCCAATGTTTCCAGCGTGATTATTTCTATCTTTTGGTGTGATTTTCAAATAAGAAACCAATAACGGCAACAATATTAAGTTGGTAAGAATAATCATCGCAACACCTAATGATGCAGTGATAGCTAATTCCCTAATGACACCAATATCAATCGAAAGTAAGGTCATAAAACCAATAGTGTCGGATAACAATGCGATTCCGCCAGGAATTAGTAAAGCTCTAAAACTTATTTGTGCAGCTGCTTGGCTAGAGAATCCTAGACTCACTTGTCGAACAACAGAGTTAATCATTTGAACGCCATGACTAACACCAATAGCAAAGACTAAGAATGGCACTAAAATAGACATTGGATCTAAACCAAAACCTAAAGTAGACAACATACCTAACTGCCAAATAACAGCCACTAAAGAACATAAAATCGGTAATAGAGTTAAACTGATTGAGTGACAGAAAAAGTAGACCATGATCGCTGTAATCGCAATGGCGATAAGGAAGAAAACAACAACGCCTTTTGCACCATCGGCTACATCCCCAACCACTTTAGCAAAACCGATAATGTGAACGGTGATATTATCCTTTTCAAATGATTGGCGAACGTCTTCTTCAAGTTGAGCCGCTATCGTTAAGATATCAAGTTTTTCACCTGTATCAGGATTAAAATCAAGTAAGGAAGCTTTCACCATCGCACAGCTGTAATCATCGGCAACAATGCTACCCACTATGCCTGCTTTTTCAATGTTACCTTTAACTATTGCTAGGCCACGTTCATCAGGCTGAAAATCTGCAGGGATAACTGGACCACCCGCAAAACCATCTTCTACTACTTCGACAAAACGAGTACTAGGAGAATATAATGATTTAACTTGAATACGGTCAACACCCGGAATAAAAAACAATTTGTCATGAACGCCTTTCAGCGCTTCAAAAAATTCTGGGTTAAAAATATCGCCGTCACTATTACAAACAGATATTAAGATGTTATTAGCACCACCAAAATTTTCCCTATGTTTTAAATAGGTTTTCATATAACTATGGTTAAGCGGAATATTTTTAGTAAATGAAGCGCCTAATTGAATTTGAGTCGCTTGAAATAACAAAAAGCCACTAACAAGGACAAACATCATTAATACTAAGATTTTATGACGAAATAGACCAATTTCTAAACGGTTTGCGAGAGAAGTTTTCATAATATTTTGCAATCCAATATTTTTAACTATTATTATGGTTTAAGTTTATAAAGATATTTGCTTTACGCCGACATCTGAAACAACAATTAATTTTCCGTTAAACCACACGCCTGCGATTAACGACTTACCATCTTTTTGTGTTCTTAGCTGATAACTTTTACCTTTGTCATTACTTTCTAATAAGGTGCCATTATTTGCTAATAAAAAAATACGACCATCTTCACTTAATACAATATCATTAATAAGTGACGTGGTATTAGTTTGAATTGCTTGCCAGGTCATTCCATTATCTGCACTTTTAAAGACATGACCACGCAGACCAACGACTAAAAAACCGCCTTGTGCTGTTTTAGATATATCAAAAAAAGAGCCTTGGTAAATATCATCAAAGGGTACCCAATCAACGCCAAAGTTATCACTTTGAGCAACCAAGCCAATTTCACCGACCATATAGAGAGTTTGGTTATCAAGAATCAAGCGATTAAAATGAGGTAGAATAGATGAAGCTTCATCTAAGTAGGCTTCTTCATCTTCTGCTTTTATTTCAGCTAAATATTCAGCATCTTCTGGTAAGAGGAATTCTGTATGAAATTCGTTATGCCAACTAGCACCACCATCTTGCGTTCTAAACACAAGTCCATAGGCACCAATAGCAATACCTTCACTTGGCGTTTTAAAAACAATATCGAATAAAGGTTTTTCTAGCTCGGGCTTATATTGTTGTATTTGCCATGTTGAACCACCATCAACAGTATTTAAAATAGTAGCATCATGACCAACAGCCCAACCAAGATCACTATTAATAAAAAATACACTTGTTAGTGTTGTTTGTAATGGCACTTTAGCTTGTTGCCAATTAACGGCATCAGAAGAAAGTAAAATATGTCCATGCTCGCCGACAACAACTAATTTATTAGAATTCACTTTAGTTATATCGAGTAATAATGACTTACTGGCTAAGCGAGCCTCAACGGAAGGGATAGTTATGATTGAATTATCTTTTTTTGCAGATAGTTCATCAGCATAGCTCGAATGAGATAAAGAGCATAAAAGCAAAAATATGGTTAACGGGGGAAAAATAAAAGGCATCGTTGAAATTCTCGACATTAAGTACAAAATAGTAGAAAAAAATTACAAAAAATATAAAAGATAACAAAAGTAAACGTTAGAACAAAAACGGCTGACACCTGCCAGCCGTTTTTTAGATTAAAGTAGAATTATCTTCTACCTTCTCGTCTTAGCGCTGCAGGTGTGAAGTCTTTATCTTCAGCATCTGAAGAGAAGTCATACATTTTAGCTTCATTATCTAAGCCCATCGCAATGTAACGTCTAGACTGAAAGTCATGATAAACTTCAAGAGTAGACCATTGTGTTGGAACTTCATAATAATTTAAACCATGAGCGACAGCCACTCGGTATAATTCGTCACGATTATCATAAATATCTGAAACCGCAACTTGCCAACTATCTTCATCAATATAGAACACTCGTTTTTTATAAGTATGGCGAGTATTTTCTTTCAAGTCAGCTTCAACAACCCAAACACGGTGCTTTTCATAACGAACTAAATCAGGATTAATATGACCGGGTCTTATAATGTCATCATATTTAACTTTATCACTATGTAAACGATAATCGTTATAAGGAATAAGTAATTCTTGCTTACCTTTTAACGTCCAGTTATATCGATTAGGTGCGCCATTATACATGTCGAAATCATCGGTTAATCTTAAACCATCTGATGCGCTACCTGGTGCATCATAGGCTACATTAGGTGCACGTCTTACACGACGTTGACCTGTATTATAAGTCCATGCTTGACGAGGTGTTTTTATTTGGTCCATGGTTTCATGAACTAATAACGCTGTACCGGCTAAACGTGCAGGTTCAGTCACCTTTTGCTTAAACTTAAATAAGATATTAGTTTCTTCTAACTTCGCAGGTGTAACACCTTGAACATTGTATGGTAATAATAATGTTTCTTCAAAACCAATAAAAGTATAATCACCAGAAGCCGTTGGTGCTGCTTGCCCGCCTTCACGTGCTAAACTCTCACCACGATAACGAACAATATGATTCCAAATAGCTTCTAATCCATTTTCAGGAATTGGAAATGGAATGCCCACTGCTGTATTCTTAATACCATTACCACCTTCAACAAGTTCAGCTCTTGTAGAGTTTATTTTCACTGCCTTGTAAACATGATCAGGAAATGAAGCACTTCTTCTTGTTTGGTAAATATTCATTTTGTACGTTTCAGGATAAGTTTCAAATAACTTAACTTGTCCTGGAGTCAACAAATCTTTGTAATCAGCTACGTTGCTTGCGGTAATTGTAAATTTAACTTTATCATTTGGGTACGGATCTAAATGATGGTCACCAACCTTATATCCTTCAGGTGCTTTAGTAATACCACCTGTCCATTCAGGAATTGAACCGTCTTTGTTTGCCGCTTTCACAGCCCCCATCGGCGTTAATTCATTTCCTAGTTTTTCTGCATCTTCAGCTGATATTTTAGCTATTGCGCTACCTGAAGTAAATGCAACGGTTAATGCGAGTATAATTGCACTTTTCTTTAAAGTACGTTTATTTAAGGTATGAGTCTTAAAGTTCTGGTTGTTCATAATTGTGACTTCTCCTAAATTGAATAACTAATGCTAAGCGATACGTAATCACGATCTTCCATTTGGTTAGTCGTGCCAACACCATCGAAGAAGCTGTTATAGTTTATATCTGCTTTCCAGGTGCTTTGATAATCAAAAGTAAAACCAAGCGCTACAGATTTTCTATCTTCAATAAATAAAAATAATGGATCAGGCGTTATGCCCTTCACATCATGTGAAAAAACGATGCGAGGACTTACATTAACACCAGCAAAAACGTTGGTGTAATCAAGCTTACCTACCATTTTATAACCCCAAGCAAATGCAGTTGGAAATGGGTTTGTCTCTATACCATTTTGTAAACCTAACTCTAAGCCTGGTGCTGCAGCAACACCGCCGTTTCTCGACGTACCCGGACCATTCAAACGTAATACATCTTCATCAGGCATATCACTGATATTGATACCACCAATCTCAATTAAACCAACAAATTGGCTTGCACCTAACATTGGGCCAAATAAATGGGTGATAGTCATTTGAGCTTGAACAGTATCCGCTAAAATAAAGCCATCTGCCGTTACACCTGATGCATAAGGTAGACCCGTTGTAGTATCATTAAGTTGAGATACATTGTTTAAATCATCTCTTAAGCCAGCATTAAACAATTGTTGTGGCATTGCAGCAAAAAGTAATTCAACATCATCAATTTGTAGCGGTTCATCTTCACGATAACTAATTTCACCGGCAACCGCGGTATTTCCTAATGTAGTATTAAAACTCATTGCATACATTTTAATATCTTCAGGATAAGCAAGTTTTACGTGTGAAAAAGTACTAAGATCATAAAGGTTTTCTGTGGTGATTTGACTTGTGGCTATTTGTGCAAGATCAGCACCTATAGAGCCCGCACCAAAGTCAGCTGTTTGTCCTGAAAATAATGGACGACGACTATGGTAGTTTACATAATACAAACTTAATTCTGTTTCATTTAACTCAGGTAAATACCAAGATAAACGTAAACCATATTGACCACCATTTTCTGGTTGCCATTCAGCTGTTTTACCTGGCGAACGAAGCGTTACTTTAGTTGGGTAAGCTAAGTAAGCCTGAGCAGCAGATGCACTGTCTATTGAACCTGATCTTAATAAATCACCAAGTTGATTTAAACCAGCCATTAACGTATTAACATCAATATCAGGGTTTCCAGAGAACCCTAATTGTACATTGTTATTATCGCCGCCATCACCAGCAAAATCATTTGTAGAAAAATAACTGCCCGGTGGTGGTAAAATAGTTTTTTCCCAAGAGTATTGATAAAAGGCTTCAATATTAAAGTTTTCTGTAATACCTATAGATCCCCACACTGCACCAAATGGAATAAAAGCTTCTTTTAACTCAGCTCCTGGTGCTCTTAAGCGCGAAATATCTACCGGGTTAATTTCACTAATACCATGACCAATAAGGGTACTTTCACCCCAACTAATCACTTGTTGTCCAACACGAACAGAAAATGGCATATCGCCTATGTCAAAGTTACCGTAAACATAAGCATCAAGTATACGTACATCAGCACACACTTGTTTTTTAGCTTCGCTGTCATTACACGGATCATTAGCTTGACCACTAATTTGGTTGGTCCAATCTCTGTCGCTATCCATCATGGCAAAATCGTAATAATACATACCACGTACGAATACGCCCATACCATCATAATGAATATCTAACTCGTGTGTCCCTTTAAGGATTTGTGAAAATGATTCTCCAGCATCGTAATTTAAATTACCATTATCACCATTCGCAGAATAACCACCCTGACCTTGCCAGATGGTTTCTTTAGTTGGATTGGCATTAAATACCGCATTGTATTGACTGAAATCAAGACCGTTATTAGGATTGTTCGCGATCGCGACGTTATCATTCCAATTTCGGTTCTCAGTTCTCCAGCTGCTACCAGCACTGAAAGTAGAATCAAAATTAACTTCTACATCACCAAATTCCCATCTGGCCGCCTGTGCACTATTTAGACTTGTACCTAAAAGTGTCATTGAAAGTGCTGCAGCAATACCAACTGCTATTGGTTTTTTAGAAAACCTGCGAGGGTTATTTTTCATATTCTGTTTCTCCCCTGAAGCGAATCAAATAATTTAAAATCTTACTTTTCTAGCTAATACTTAAAAAGTAGATATTTACCAAAACTTAAAATCGTTATTTATTTTTATTTATTAACTACAAATGTGAAGATTAATACACAATTTGATAGTTAGCCAATAATTGCATCATTTTCATTAGGTAGCAAGTGTAAAAACAATAGTTAAATGGCTGTAATATAATGATTTGCAGATAGTTATATCACATAAACTATCAGACGTTTAAAACATTCGTTTGAAAAATAAAAATACCCATGGAATATATTATAACTAAGTTAATGAAATAACGGTTGTTTCTATACAAATATCAGATCAAACAAGTCGCCCAATGGTCTGACCTCTGTTTAAAGCTATTGCTCTATTGGGTTGAAAATAATTATTTTTATGATAATTTTTTTAAAGATAAAAATTTATTATTTTGCGTTTCTAAGCAAAATTGGCCATAAACTCCATTACTTGTTAAATGATTCCGCAAATGCATCGCTGGAAATTTAACCTTTGTCCCTAAATTAGTAGTCACGACTATTGACAAAATTTCTCCACGGTAATAAGGAAAAAATTCTTCTGTAGATATGTTTAATGAAAAGTAGTACTTCATGCTATGTTCATTCTTTAAAAATATAGACTGATGCACGCATAAATACCACACCAGTCTATGATTGAGCTTACATTGTTAGTGATGCATCTAATTTTTCTTTTAAGTCATTAGACAGATGAGGCAGCGCCTGTAATTTAATTAATTGAGCCTTCATTAGTTCTTTATGTGGCTGGGCAAAACTATTAAATTGAATAAGCGGTGTTATTAACCTAGATGCTACCTGTGGGTTAATGGCATTAAGTGCAGCAATTTTATCTGCAAGAAATTTATATCCCTTACCTGAGGTACAATGAAAATATTTTGGATTATTCATCGCAAAAGCACCAATTAATGATCTCGCTCTATTGGGGTTTTTCAATGTAAAAAGTTTATGTTCTGTTAAATTGGTCAACTGAGTAAAAATATCTTCACTAGCAAGACTAACAGATAATGAGAACCATTTATCCATAACTAAAGATGTATCTTGCCACTTATCTTCAAAAGCTTTCATTTGCGCCGAAAAGCCTGCTAAATTGTATTTTGCACTACAGCTTAATGCAGCAAGTGAATCGGTCATATTATCTGATTCATTAAATTGTTCATCAACTAAAGCAGCGTGTTGTTCTAAAGAGGCTAAGTAATGTAAACAAATATTTTTTAATGCTTTATTCGCAGTAACTTCTGCTTCAGATAAACCTGCTTTCTGTAACAGTGCCTGACAATCACGTAACTTTTGCAATAAAGGTTTTTCTATTCCTTTTGCAATAAATAAAGAAAGTTTTTGTAATGCACTAACTAAACTAACAGGGTCAACCTGGTCAATTATATCGGCGGCCTCATCAAAGCTAGGTAGCATCAACTGTTCAGCAATAAAAGCTGCATCATCGTTCGAGTTCAATAGTTCGGTAAAACAGGTTAAAAGCTGGGTGGGAATAACAAATTCAGGTATTAACGTTAGCGATTTAATGTAAGACATTAATAACTTTTGCCCTGCATCCCAACGACAAAAACTATTATTTGCGTTAGAAATAATGGTAAATAAATCATTATCATCTTGAGCGAAATTAACTTTAACGGGTGCACTAAAATCAGCTAATAATGCAATAGTTGGTTTAGTTTTAAAGCCTTTAAACTGCCAAGTTTGATCATCACCTGTTAATTCAACCATATGTTCTTGAACCGTTATTTTGCCATTATCATTAACAATTAGTTCCATTTTTATAGGAATATGTAGTGCTTGAGGTGCAACTTGCTTAGTGGTAATAGGTGATTGCTGTGCTAATGTTAAACTGTAAACGCCCGTGTCATCAAAGTGTTCACTTACTCTAATAGAAGGCGTGCCTGATTGGCTATACCAAAGCTTAAATTGTGACAGATCTTTATTTGAGGCATCACTCATGGCATTGATGAAGTCGTCACAAGTAACCGCCATTCCATCAAAACGTTTAAAGTAGAGATCCATACCCAATCTAAAGTTGTCCTTACCTAATAAGGTATGGAGCATACGAATAACTTCAGCACCTTTTTCGTACACAGTTAAGGTGTAAAAATTATTCATCTCCAATACTTTTTCTGGACGAATAGGATGTGCCATTGGTCCAGCATCTTCAGAAAACTGTTGTGATCGTAATACTCGTACATTTTGAATACGTGTTACTGCACTTGAATGCATATCAGCACTAAATTGTTGATCACGAAAAACCGTTAAGCCTTCTTTTAAACTAAGTTGAAACCAATCTCGACAAGTAACTCGGTTCCCGGTCCAGTTATGAAAATATTCATGTGCTATAACCGCTTCAATATTGAAATAATCGCTGTCAGTCGCGCAATCTTTATCAGCCAAAACATATTTACTATTAAAAACATTTAAACCTTTATTTTCCATGGCGCCCATATTGAAGAAATCAACGGCAACAATCATGTAAATATCAAGATCATATTCTAATCCAAATGTTTGTTCGTCCCATTCCATAGATTTTTTTAACGAGGCCATTGCATGTTCAGATTTATGCAAATTACCTTTATCTACGAATATCTCTAAAGAAACATTGCGGCCTGAACAAGTCGTAAAATTATCAGATAGCAAATCAAAATCTCCCGCTACCAATGCAAACAAGTAGCAAGGTTTTGGGAAGGGATCATGCCAAGTAACAAAGTGTTTATTGTTGTCTAAGTTACCCTGTTCAATTTTATTACCATTAGACAATAGGTAAGGATATAGTGATTTATCCGCAATAACTTTTGTCGTAAAAATAGCCATCACATCGGGTCTGTCTAAATAATAACTAATACGACGAAAACCTTCAGCCTCACATTGGGTGCAGAACGCATCACCTGATTTAAATAAACCTTCTAAAGAAGTATTTTCAACAGGGTTGATACGAGTAACAACAGTCAGTTTAAAGTTATTTTCTAAGGTAGTTAAAGATAAACTATTATCTACTAACTGATAATGCTCTGTAGATAGCTGTTCATCGTTAATATAAAGAGCTATTAACGTAAGTTGTTCGCCGTTTAATACAAGTGCTTCTTGGTGATCTCCTTGACGAGAAACAGCCATTTCATTAATAACTCTGGTACTTGTATCGTCAAGTTCAACGGTTAAATTAACCGTTTCTATTTTGAATGGAGATGGGCGGTAATCCGCTAAGAAATGTGCAGTAGTTTGAGACATAAATGATCCAAATATCTGATAAAAACAAACCTACCTTATCAAAGGTAGGTTGAAAAATAGTTATACACTTTCATCTAACTTTTTAATTTTAAACCCTGTATAAGCATATATAACAGCAATAACTGGATTTATTAGGTTAAAAAAACAATAAAATATGTAGTCATAAGAAGTGAGAGCAAGTGCGCCAAACATAAATGCGCCACAAGTATTCCAAGGAATTAAAGGAGAAGTAATGGTACCTGAATCTTCCAGTGTTCTACTGAGTACCGTAGGATGAAGTCCACGACGATGATATTCTTCTTTAAACATTCTACCAGGCATCACAATAGCCATGTATTGATCGGCTGTGATTAAGTTAGTACCAATACACGTTGCCATTGTACTCGTAATTAAACTACCAACTGATTTAGCCGTTTTTAAAATCGTTTCAACAAATTTAGCTAACATACCAAGGCGCTCTAACACTGCACCAAAACTTAAAGCACACATAACTAACCAAATAGTATTTAACATACTAGACATGCCGCCACGGCTTAGTAATTTATCAATTTCGCCATTGCCAGTGTTAACTACTATTCCATCAAAAAAAGCAGTCCAAATAATGGTTATATAGGCAGTAGAATTTGAAATACCTTTTTCTGCCATCGACAGAATTAACTCTTGTTGAAAAATTCCTGACCAAATAGCACCAATAATGGCACCTATTGCAACGGCTGGAAATGCTGGCATTTTTTTGAAAGCTAACACTAACAAAATAAGTAAAGGGATTAAATTATATACAGAGATATTATAGGTTTGGTCTAAGGTAGAGGTTAATTTTTGAATAGCATCTGTACTCTCTACATTTCCTGAAGAATGATTAAAACCAATAATTAAAAACAAAATTAAAGCAATTACAATGGAAGGAATTGTCGTCCACAACATATAACGTATATGATCAAATAACTCACTACCGGCTACTGCGGGAGCTAAGTTAGTTGTTTCTGACAGTGGTGATAATTTATCGCCAAAATAAGCACCCGAGATAACAGCACCTGCGGTAACCGCAGTAGACATTTCAAAGCCATTTGAAATGCCAATAAAAGCGACACCGACTGTGGCAGCCGTCGTCCAAGAGCTACCTATACTCATTGCAACAATACCACAAACAAGACAACAAGCAGCATAAAACCAGCTTGGATCGATAATTTGTAATCCATAATAAATCATTGTTGGTACAGTGCCTGAAAGTAACCAGGTTCCGATAAGTGCGCCAACGGTTAAGAGAATTAAGATTGCTCCTAATGAAATAGAAATACCTTTAACTATCGCTTCTTCAATTTCACCCCACTGATGCCCATTTTTTAGGCCAATAAGAATAGCAATCCCCATAGATAGCAATAGTGCTATTTGATTTGGGCCAAAGGAGGAGTTATCTGCAAAATAAGATACTGAAGCGGTAAGCATAATCACCAAAGCGATTAAAGGAATAACAGAGTCCAACATAGTGGGTTCTTTGCTATCTATTGGCGATTGATTTTCTTGTGGTACTTGATTTGACATATTATGAAATAACCTTTTATGTTCGTTTTTATTATTTTTTATGTATGCTCTATATTTTGATTATTTATTCACTTTAAATAAATATAAATACCTTATCCCTAAGGCAAGAAAGCCGCCCTTAGGGCGGCTTTCTTAATTCTATCTTTTCTATTTTTTAGCTATTTTACTTAAATTGACAAAGTCAAAGGTAATACGCGCCGTTTCATCAAGAAATGGGTCTAGCTCATCTAAGTCATCAGGTAAATCATCTAAGTCTTTAACTGGCTCTTTACCCATCCTAACTAGTCGTTCATTATTCCTAATAAGTCGATCATTTTTACGCTCTTCACGTTTATTTTTACGTTTTTCTAAATTCAATGAAATAGTTTTATCATCTTTTTCAGCTTTATACGTTTCAATATCTTCCAGCAAATAGTTAAATTCACTATTATCCTTAATTCTATTTTGGTATGACGAGGTTAAATAAGTAACATCTTTCGTCACATCATGTAGTTTAGAATATTGAGCTTTATCAATCTGATCCCATGGTAGCGCGTTTTCTTCTTTACTTTCGCCCCACTCTTCAGGATTTACCGCAGTTGGAAAAGCGATATCAGGTAGAACGCCCCGGTGCTGTGTGCTGCCACCATTAATTCTATAAAATTTTGCGATAGTGTATTGGATACTACCTAATGGATTTTCGTATAAGTCATATACACGACCTAAACCACGGTGCTGCTGTACAGTACCTTTTCCAAAGGTATGCTCGCCTACAATCACTCCACGGCCATAATCTTGTATAGCAGCCGCAAAAATTTCAGAAGCAGATGCGCTATATCTATCAACCATTACAGTGAGTGGCCCGTCATAATAACTAATTCCATCTTTATCACGATGGACATCAACACGATTAGCACCATTTCTTATTTGAACAACAGGACCTTTATCAATAAACAAGCCCGTTAATAATGTTGCTTCTGGTAAAGAGCCGCCACCATTACCACGTAAATCAATAATGATACCTTGCACGTCTTGTTCTTTTAACTTCTCAATTTCTTTTTTTACATCGCTTGATAAGTTGTTATAAAAACTAGGAATTGTAATTACTCCTAATTTCTCACCCTCTTTAACATGTTCAATTTTAGGGATAACTTTCGCTTTAACTTTCTCTGCTTCAGCGTTGTCAACATCTTCATTATCAACTTCAGCTTTTTCAATACCGCTGCCTTTGAAATAAATTTCAGATTTAGCCGCTTTGTTTTCTAATTTAATTTTATCTCTAACGATAGTGACTTCTTTTACTTCAGATATATCATCTGACTCACCAGATAAAACCTGAAGTCTAACAGTAGTCCCTTTAGGTCCTTTAATTTTCTCAACTACATCATCTAAACGCCAACCGATAACATCTTCAAAATCTTTATCGGCTTGTGCTACGCCAACAATACGATCTTTTGGTTTTAAGGCTTTAGATGAGTCAGCAGGACCGCCACTTACTACACTTTGAATAACAGTATAATCTTCTTCTGCACGTAAAACTGCACCAATACCTTCAAGTGATAAATTCATTTCCATTTGAAAACGTTCAGCATTACGAGGAGATAAATATGAAGTATGTGGCTCTACAACACGAGCAAAGCTATTCATAAGAAGTTGAAAAACATCCTCACTTTCACTTTGTTTAATGCGTTTTATTGCATATTTGTAACGTTTGGTAAGTACTTTTTGTGTATCTGGCCACTCTTTACCTGCTAGTAACAAGTTCAATACGTCTGACTTAACCTTGATTCGCCATAGTTCATCTAGTTCAGCGGTAGAAGTTGGCCAAGCAGCTTCTTCACGATCATAAGCGTAAACATCATCTTTATTAAAATCAAAAGGTGATTTTTGAGCTTTCTCATCGTCCGAATCAACAGCAACTCCTTCAGAGTTAATTAAATCAAGGGCATATTGATAACGCTCTAAACGACGTTGCATATTTAAATTATAAATATCATAAGCAGCGGATAACTGTCCACGAGCAAATACATCATCGAAATCTAAACTCTGTTTTTGAAGTTCTGTAATATCAGATGCTAAAAAAACATTCCTAGAGTAATCAAGTTGTTTAATAAAACGATCGAAAACATCTTGAGAAAGAGCTTCATCAATTTTTACTTTCTTGTAATGGCCTCGCGTAAACCTTGCCGTAATACGTTTTGTTGCGGTAACATGCTGAGATTCAGGTGCAAGTACCGGCAGTGTTAATTCTTTAGCTGTATCTTCAAATGCAAAAGCACTATAGCTACCTATTGAAAAACTTACCGATAAAGATACGGCAAGTGCTATACGACAAAATTTTTGCATGCACATTACTCCAAACTATAATTAACCAAACTATGACTAATATTCAAACTAAATAACCAAGATTTGATTACGAATATATATTTTGCATTTGTGTTTTAATGGTCATGCCTGAGTCAAGTTGAACACTAATATCTTTCCCTGCAATTTCAGTAATAGTTGCATTCATAGGCGAATTACCTAGTTGAACTTTTACTTTGTTACCTACCTTTATTGTAGCTGAATCTACTTTTTTCAATGGTGGTAATTCTTTTTTTACTTCTTTGCGTTTAGCTGATTTAACTGACTTAAATTTAGCTGAATCACGCTTTGTATCATCAGAAGCTTTATCATTACTTTTAAATGAGCTAGCTTTTGCTGAATTAGTTTTAGGAGCTCTTTTATCACCTTGATCTTTTTTATTAGATGTAGGTGTTTTACCAAACTTTTCTTGGCTTTCTTTTAATGTTTTGCTCGCATAATTTGCTTGCTCTTCATCAATTTCAGCAACGTCCTTTCCATCAATATCAACACGGAAAGCACCGGTTTTTATCGCTTTAAGATAACGCCAACTACTCGTGTAATGTCTTAATGCTTGACGTAAACGAGTTTTGCTAACCGTTTCATCATCACTTAGCTTTTCAGCTAAATCTTGGAATATCCCCACTTTTAATGGTTTTACTGGACCTTTAATAGAAAAACATTCTGGAAATTTTTCTGTTAAATAGGTAATGATATCTTTAGTGCTTATACGTTTAATTTCAGTTTCCATAAATACAACTTTTATACAGTTTCAGTTAAATAGTTTAAATTAATAATCTTGTGTTTGTAGGTGCTGGTCTCGATTCTCTAAGATATTACGACACCAATCATAAATATCATCAGATTCTACATCAGGTAATTCATCTTGCCCAATCCAGTAATCCCATATTAAAGCCAATAGCTGCTCTAATACTTCAGTCTCTATATCTTCTTCTGCTAAGTCATAGAATGTATGGTAAATTTCATTGATTTTCTCAACAGCCATCTCTTCTTGACCATCCCAGTCACCGACAATTTCCTCAGTGACTAGATAGTCATGTATAACTACAAATTCTTTCATCGTGTTACTTTTTCATCACAGGCTAATAAAGATTGCTCAAATACTTTTACTATCGCTTCTAAACCATTTTGGTCTTCTTGGTCAAAACGATCAAAGCCAGTACTGTCTATGTCCAAAACCGCTATTATATCACCGTTAACTTGAACTGGAATAACAATTTCAGAATTCGTCGTTGCATCGCAAGCAATATGACCATCAAATTGATGAACATCTTTAATACGTTGCGTCACTTTTGTTTGTGCTGCAGTGCCACAAACACCCGTTCCAATTGGAATTCGAATACAGGCAACTTTACCTTGGAATGGACCTAAGACAAGCTGTTCATCAATCACACGATAAAACCCAAGCCAATTAACTTGATCTAACGCATCAAAGAGTAAAGCAGATATATTTGCCATGTTGGCGATAGGGTCTATTTCATCACAAATTAACGATTTAGTTTGCGCTAATAGTTCCTGGTAAAACTCAATTTTATTAACCAATGATATTTTCCAAAGATTTAAAGAGGGCTTAAAAGGCATAACATACCTTGAAAGCCACATAAATTAAAGCTTTTATCTATCGGAAGCTTTAATTTAACTAAATAATTAACTAATCTATGGAGTATTTAACTAAAACGCTCGCATTAATTGCTTGATTACCTACTTGTGAGCTATGTTCGAAAGAATCACTCATTTTCATTGAAGCATTATAGACGGGTCTATAATGATTATTACTTGTCTCTTGAACATAAATCAATTTCCCTAACGGTTGTTCAGTTTGTTTAGCAATTTGTACTGCTTTTGCTTTTGCTTGGTCAATCGCTAATGATAAAGCCTGCTGATAATATTTATCACTATTTCCGATAGACATACTCAAAGGTGATATTCGATGTACACCAATTTTAATAATCGAATTTAAAAACTGGTCATAATCTTTAATATCTGAAAAATTAATCGTAATATTTCTACTCAACTCAAAATACTGAGGTTTAGTAGTGGTAAAATTGTTAGACGAGTTGGTATCAATGGTTAATTTACTTTTTTGATGATTTGGTAGTGTTTGTATAACTTCAACGCCCTGAAGGTTAACACCAACCTCTTCTTTAATAACACGTAAAGAAACTCTGGCTGAATTTATATTACCTGATTTGATACCTAGATTTGTTGCAACATCGACTACTTGATTGCTTTTATGATCAACAATAGCTCGGATTTTATCAGTGAAGTGCCCTTTTTCGATTATCGATACGGATAAAGAAAACACATCAGGCTCTGCCAATACACTACCTTGCCCTCTTACTTCTATCCCTGAGGCTTGAGTATTTGCGAAGCTTTGTTGAGGTAAGGTAAAAAGAAGAATTGCACTCATAGCAATCCCACGGGTAACAACTGCACTGGTAAAAGGTATTGTTAACGATTTAAACATTTTTTATCCTACTGTTGCCGAACATAAATTTACAGTGTTCAGCATAAATTAAAATATGATAGGAAAATCATTCGTTGCTATTCATGTATTGCGTAAAATGATTTCGTTCTTCATCTGAAGCATTTTGCCACCAATATTTTAACATAGTCAATGAATTAACTTGTATCAAAGTGTTACTAGCGCGATTAACGACAGTAGTTGTATCGCTTACTTGGGTAATAGGTTTCGCTACTACACTATTTTTTACTACTGCTGGCACTGTATTATTTTGAGTACTTTGTTTTGCTACATAGGAATTGACCGCTAAATTAACCTGTTGCGCTATTCGATAGTCGTCTATATTTTCTAATGTAATATTTAAGCGTTGATTTTTTTCATCTTTTAATATCAATTCAGGCGATTGAGAAAAAGACTCTGCTTGGGCTAAATTTTTGATGGCGACAGTAGCAAGTTTAAGTTCACTCTCTTCTTTAACAACAAGATTAACAACAAAGTCTTTTGATTTAACCACTCTATTTTCAGCAAAATCTAAATCTTCAAATACATCTTTATAATACATGATCAGCGTATAATTACCGGAATTAAGTTCAAAGGTAGATTTTTTATTAAGTAAGCCGTGTTCAACTGCTTTATTATCAATTTCAGAGACGATAAGGTTATCTGAAATAGTCAATGTTGTCGCTGACAAGTTCATTGAAACCGCTGATGTAAATAAAACACAACCGAGTGTGTAAATAAGCCTAGTCATAATAAAAGTCCTTAAATCATTAATATAAGTTCTTTTATAAACGGACTAAGCGATAATGCAAAGTAATATTTCACGTAACTAGGCTAAAGTACTAGATTAATGATTATAATTACCATTATCTTCAGTACGTTAATTAGCTCTGCACAATAAAGTAATCTTTAGCTTTAAAAACTGTCCCCAGGAATTCGTACCCAACCTTCCATAAGTACCCTAGCACTTCGACTCATGATGGCTTTTGTTACTTGCCATTTACCGTCAACTTCAATCGCTTGGGCACCCACTTTTAAAGTGCCTGATGGATGACCAAAAATAACTGATTCACGCTTACCGCCACCCGCAGCTAAATTAACTAAAGTACCAGGTATTGCGCCTGCTGTACCAATAGCAACAGCAGCAGTTCCCATCATTGCATGATGTAATTTACCCATAGATAAGGCACGAACATGTAAATCTATTTCTGTCGCACTCACTTGTTTAGCACTTGAGGTCGTATAATCTTGCGCCTTTGAGACAAAAGCAACCTTTGGCGTATGTTGACGATCTTTGGCCTCTGAAATATCGTTAATTAACCCCATTTTAATCGCACCATACGCACGAATAATCTCAAAGCGTTCTAGTGCTGCCTCATCATTATTTATCGCGTCTTGTAATTCGGTACCGGTATAACCGATTTCATCTGCATTTAAAAATATGGTCGGGATTCCAGCAGTGATCATGGATGCGGTAAATGTACCAACACCAGGAACCTCTAGCTGGTCAACAACATTACCCGTTGGAAACATCGCTTCAGAAGGGTCAACAGGTGCTAAAAACTCTACTGGTACTTCAGCTGCCGGAAAAGTCACGCCATCTAGTTCAAAATCACCTGTTTCCTGTACTTCACCATTAGTCATAGGCACTTTAGCGATAATAGTTTTTGAAATGTTTTTTTGCCAAATACGTACTGTACAGATACCATTTTTTGGTACACGTTCAGGATCAACTAACCCAGACATAATGGCAAATGAACCAACCGCGGCGGTTAAATTGCCACAATTACCAGACCAATCAACGAATGCCTTATCGATAGCTACTTGCCCAAATAAGTAATCAACATCATGATCTATATCACTACTTTTTGCCAAAATAACTGTTTTGCTGGTTGAGGATGTAGCGCCCCCCATGCCATCAGTTTGTTTGCCGTATGGATCTGGACTACCAATAACACGCAATAGCATATTGTCACGAGGTTCACCTGCAACCTGGCAACGTTCTGGTAAATCCGTTAAATTAAAAAAGACACCTTTAGACGTGCCACCACGAATATACGTAGTAGGAATTTTTACTTGAGGAACTGAAGACATTATTTTACCTTTTGCTATTTAACTTATTTATGAAAAAATGGCACATTATTTTTTAGAACCTATGTACCATTTTCATTAAACTCAACATACTGAATCAATTTGATACAAGCAGTTTTCTAGTCTTACTCTTAGCGTTGACTAAAGGCAGAAGTATTAAATTGACCAACATCAATAAACATTTCCAGCCTGCAAGAAGACTATAAAAGCGATTAAGTATTTGATTCTAAGAAGTCATTGGCAAATTTCTGTAATACCCCACCAGCGGCATAAACCGACACTTCTTCTGCTGTATCTAAACGACATTTAACCGGTATATTAACAACTTCGCCGTTACGACGTGTCATCACAACTGTCATGGTTGCGCCAGGAGCTGTTGAGCCCTCAACATCATAGGTTTCAGTACCATCAATACCATAAGTATGACGTGTTTCACCCTGAGTAAACTCTAAAGGTAATACCCCCATACCAACTAAGTTAGTACGATGTATACGCTCGAAGCCTTCAGAAACAATAACTTCAACACCCGCTAAGCGCACACCTTTTGCAGCCCAATCACGTGAAGAGCCTTGACCATAGTCAGCTCCGGCAATAATAATTAATGGCTGCTTGCGCTCCATGTAGGTTTCTATCGCTTCCCACATCCGTGATTCAGTGCCTTCTGGCTCAATACGGGCTAAAGAGCCTTGTTTTACTTCACCGTTATCGTCTTTACACATTTCATTGTAAAGTTTTGGGTTAGCAAAAGTTGCACGTTGAGCCGTTAAATGATCGCCCCGATGCGTTGCGTATGAGTTAAAGTCTGCTTCAGGTAACCCCATTTTATGTAAGTAAGCCCCTGCTGCACTGTTTAACTGGATAGCATTTGATGGTGATAAATGATCCGTTGTGATGTTATCGCCAAGCACAGCTAGTGGAACCATACCTTTCATCGTACGTTTACCTGCTAATGCTCCTTCCCAATAAGGTGGACGACGAATATAAGTACTGGTTTCATCCCACGCATATAATGGACTTTCGGCAGGTTCAAACGCACCCAAATCAAACATAGGCGTGTAAATTTTCTTAAATTGCTCAGGTTTAACACAAGAAGCCACAATTGAATCAATTTCTTCATCTGATGGCCAGATATCTTTTAAAGTAATATCGTTACCGTTTTGATCTTGACCTAACACGTCTCTTTCAATATCAAAACGAATTGTACCCGCAATCGCATAAGCAACAACTAATGGTGGCGATGCTAAAAAGGCTTGTTTAGCGTACGGATGAATTCGACCATCAAAGTTACGGTTACCTGATAATACAGCGGTAGAATATAAATCACGGTCGATAATTTCTTGCTGTATTTTAGGGTCTAAGGCCCCTGACATACCATTACACGTAGTACATGCGTAACCAACAATACCAAAACCTAATTTTTCCATCTCAGAAAGAAGCCCTGCTTCCTCTAAATAAAGTTTGGCAACTTTTGAACCCGGTGCAAATGACGATTTAACCCAAGGCTTACGTATTAAACCTAATTCATTCGCGCGTTTAGCAATAAGACCTGCAGCAACAACGTTACGAGGATTAGATGTATTAGTACACGAAGTGATTGCCGCAATAATTACCGCACCATCAGGCATTTCACCATTAGCTTCTTGCGCTTTACAAGCATCTAAATTTTTAGCTATATCTTTCGACACTAAGTCGGCCGTAGCTAAACGACGATGTGGATTAGAAGGCCCTGCTAAATTACGAGTAACTGTAGATAAATCAAATTCGATAACACGTGGGTATTCTGCTTCAAGTAAATCATCAGCCCATAAACCAGTATGTTTAGCGTAATTTTCAACTAATGCGACTTGTTCGGGCTCTCGACCGGTCATTTTTAAGTAATCAATGGTTTGTTCGTCAATATAGAACATACCAGCAGACGCACCATATTCTGGTGTCATATTTGAAATTGTTGCACGGTCACCAATAGTTAATAATTTAGTACCTTCACCAAAAAATTCTAAGTAACTAGAAACAACTTTCTGATTACGTAAAAATTCAGTAATTGCCAATACCATATCAGTAGCGGTAATACCTGGATGACGTTTACCTGTTAACTTAACACCAATAATATCCGGTAGACGCATCATCGATGGGCGGCCAAGCATAACAGTTTCAGCTTCTAAACCACCAACACCAATAGCAATAACACCTAAGGCATCAATATGTGGCGTATGTGAATCGGTACCTACACACGTATCAGGGAAAGCAACACCGTCACGGGATTGAATCACTGGTGACATTTTCTCTAAGTTAATTTGATGCATAATACCGTTGCCGGCAGGGATAACATCAACGTTTTTAAACGCTGTTTTAGTCCACTCAATGAAATGAAAACGTTGTTCATTACGACGATCTTCAATCGACCGGTTTTTATCAAAGGCTTCAGGATCAAAACCTGCTGATTCTACGGCAAGCGAGTGATCAACAATTAACTGAGTTGGTACAATCGGGTTTACTTTGGCGGGATCACCACCTTGCTCAGCAATAGCGTCTCGAAGGCCAGCTAAATCAACTAAAGCTGTTTGGCCTAAAATATCATGACAAACTACTCGAGCAGGATACCAAGGAAAGTCTAAATCCTGTTTTCCTTCGATAATTTGCTTTAATGAGTCTGTTAATGCCTCAGGAGCACAACGACGTACTAGTTGTTCAGCTAATACACGTGAAGTGTAAGGTAATTTAGCGTAAGCGCCGGGTTTAATTGTTTCGACAGCTTCACGAGTATCGAAAAAATCTATATTCCCACCTGGTAGTGGTTTGCGGTAATCATAATTCATAACTTAATCCACAATATTTTGTAAAAATAAAGGTATTAACTCTAAGAGCAAATACCTTTTTATTATTTATCTCTCTCAATATTTTCTTATGCTCAGCAGCCAGCAAAGTACACAACTGACTTTGCATGATTTTACTAACTGAGCCACAGAAAAAAATACGTTAAATTATCGTTGCGCGATTGGCGTTACGGTACGTGGTTCAGAGCCAGTATAATCAGCACTTGGACGAATAATGCGGTTATTAGAACGCTGTTCCATTACATGAGCAGCCCAACCTGTTAAGCGCGAGCACACAAAAATAGGTGTAAACAATTTAGTTGGAATACCCATATAGTTATAAGTAGAAGCATGGAAAAAATCAGCATTACAGAATAACTTTTTGGTGTCCCACATGAATTCTTCACAAGCAACTGAAATATCGTATAAAGACGTATCTCCATTTTCAGCCGCTAATTTTTCAGACCATGCCTTAATCACTGTGTTACGAGGATCTGAAGTACGATAAATCGCATGACCAAAACCCATGATTTTTTCTTTACGCTCTAACATACCTGCCATTTGCTCTTTTGCATCAGCAGGTGACTTAAATTTTTCAATCATATCCATTGCTGCTTCGTTAGCACCACCATGAAGTGGACCACGTAACGTACCAATAGCACCAGTAACACATGAAAACATATCTGATAATGTTGACGCACAAACACGTGCGGTAAATGTTGATGCGTTAAATTCATGCTCGGCATATAATATTAATGAAACATCCATTACACGCTTATGTTGCTCTGACGGCTCTTCTTGGTTTAATAAACGTAAAAAATGACCACCTAAAGAATCTTCATCAGTCATACAGTCAATTTCAACACCGTCATGTGAAAATTTATACCAATAACACATGATTGCAGGGAAAGCCGCTAATAAACGATTTGCAGCCTCTTTTTCCTCAGAAAAATCATTTTCAGGTTCAATATTACCTAGCATAGAACACCCCGTACGCATTACATCCATAGGGTGTGTATCTTTAGGAATAAGCTTTAATACTTCTTTTACAGCATCAGGTAAATCACGTAATGCTTTTAATTCTGATTTATAAGTATCTAATTGTGTTTGGTTTGGTAACTCACCGTTAAAAAGTAAGTAGGCTACTTCTTCAAATGTTGAGTTTTCAGCTAGATCTGCCACATCATAACCACAATATGTTAACCCACTGCCTGATTTCCCTACAGTACAAAGTTTAGTTTCGCCTGCGCTTTGGCCTCTAAGGCCTGCACCACTTAATTTTTTTTCAGTCATAATCTCATCCTCAATTATTTATACATTTATCAGACTTAAAAGCTGATCATTTGATAGTTATTGTTTATTATTATTATTTGTTTTTACCTTCAGAAAAAAGCGCATCTAACTTTTGTTCATAATCGTGATACCCAAGGTAATCATATAAGTCCATACGCGTTTGCATGTTCTCTATCTCAGCTTTTTGATCGCCGTCAGCTAATAAGGTTTTATAAACCGATTCTGCTGCTTTATTCATTGCACGAAAAGCTGATAATGGGTAAAGCACCATGGCACAGCCCCACTCGCCTAACTGTTCTTTGTTCCATAACTCGGTTTCACCAAATTCAGTGATATTGGCTAATACAGGCACATCTAAGGCTTCAGTAAAAGCACGATAATGCTCTTCTGTTTTAACGGCTTCAGCAAAAATACCATCAGCACCTGCTGCAACATAAGCTTTTGCACGTTCAAGTGCTGCTTCTATGCCTTCTTGAGCAAACGCATCAGTACGCGCCATAATGAAAAAATCAGGATCAATACGTGCATCTACCGCTGCGCGAATACGATCTGCCATTTCTTCAGTTGATACAATTTCTTTATTTGGTCGATGGCCACAACGTTTTTGTGCCACTTGATCTTCTATATGAACAGCGGCAGCACCAGCTTTTTCCATATCACGTACGGTTTTAGCTATATTAAATGCTCCACCCCAACCTGTATCGATATCAACTAATAATGGTAAAGAGGATGCACTGGTAATTCGTGCTACATCAGCCACTACGTCGTTTAAAGAAGTCATTCCTAAATCAGGTAAGCCATAAGAAGCATTAGCGACACCACCACCTGATAAGTAAATAGCTTGGTGGCCCAATTGTTCAGCCATCATTGCGCAATAGGCATTGATAGTACCAACAACTTGAAGTGGTTTATTATTCATTAATGCTTGGCGAAATTTAGCGCCAGCAGACTTTGGTTTATCGAGTGAATGCTTAATCATAATATTTCCTCTACTTATTTTCGTTAACTTCTGACAACGCTTGTTGCATTATTTTGTTTTCAATATTTTTTCTTGATGCAGCGATATGACGACGCATTAACATTTCAGCCAATTCACCATCTCTATCACTAATTGCTTGAATAATTTGATAATGTTCATTAAAAGCACGACTTGCTCTTGGGCTATTCATACCAAACTGACAACGATACATTCGAACTAAGTGATACAATTGGCCACAAATCAAATCGATTAGCTGCTTATTATGACTACCTAGAATGACCTTATAATGAAAGTCGAGGTCACCCTCTTCTTGATAATAAGCAATACCATCTTTTAATTCTTGCGTTTGGCTGTGCGCTTTAAGCATTTCTTTCATCTCTTCAATTTCTTGATCAGACATATTTAGTGCTGCTTGACGACAAGCCATACCTTCAAGCGCTTCTCTTGTGATGTAAAGCTCAAGTAAACCTTCAATAGAACAGTTTACAACTCTAGAGCCCACATTTGCTTTACGCTCAATCAAATGACACTTCTCTAAACGATTTAACGCTTCACGCAAAGTAGAACGACTAATTTGGTAACGCTTTGCTAATTCCGGCTCACTTATTTTACTTCCTGCTGGAATGTCACCTTCAACAATAGCGTACTGCATTTGTTCAAATACTTTATCTGCTGTTGTTACTGCTGTAGTCTTTGTAGGGTTTATTAAATGCATATGGGTTAAATCTTAATTATATTTAAAATTGTCGACAAACTTGAAATCATACAAGCATAATAGCTGAGTTAAATTATATTACAAGTGAACAAAACAAAAATTGTCGACAATATATTTTCATTTAAATTTTTTAGACGCAAAAAAGCCCACGCAATACTTAACTATTGCGTGGGCTTTCTATACTTCACTTTTTTGTACACTTTATTTAAAGTTAAATAAAGTGGCATCCCTAAGGGGATTCGAACCCCTGTTACCGCCGTGAAAGGGCGGTGTCCTAGGCCTCTAGACGATAGGGACACTGAATTAACAATTATAATTAATTATTAATAAAAACTATCTACCAGATCACTCTGGTGAATTAACTGACAAATCAGTACATGATTAGACAATTAAAACTCTAAACTCTTATTTGCTATTCCTTAAAGATTACTCTTTGAGAAAAAACTCAGTATAAGAAACTGATTCACTTTTTATATGCACTTTCTTAAATAAAAGAGAAAGTGGCATCCCTAAGGGGATTCGAACCCCTGTTACCGCCGTGAAAGGGCGGTGTCCTAGGCCTCTAGACGATAGGGACACTAAAACTGGTAAATCACCAATTCTGAACAGTGCTTATTATTTTATAAGTATAAGCAAACTTAATATTTTAACACTCTATTTATAACAAACAGACTATTAAAAAATAGTGGCATCCCTAAGGGGATTCGAACCCCTGTTACCGCCGTGAAAGGGCGGTGTCCTAGGCCTCTAGACGATAGGGACACTAAAACTTGTAAACAAGTTAAAACTATCTATTCTCTGTTGATAAAACCCGTCAACAAAAAACCTAAATATTGGTGGAGCTATGCGGGATCGAACCGCAGACCTCTTCGCTGCCAGCGAAGCGCTCTCCCAGCTGAGCTATAGCCCCGCTTGTTTAAAACATAACTCTTTAAGAGAAATAATTCAAACGGTTATATTTAATACCTGGCCTAATAGCTATTCAATATATTTTCTTTCTTACTATAAATAGTTAGAAAGAACATTCTCTTTCGTCATCAATTTTGTTAATTGAAGTCTTCCTGAAAACGAGGCGCATTCTAAGCAGCGACCTCGAAAGTGTCAACACTTTTTTTTAAAAAACATCGAAAATATTGAAAAAAAGTGTTTGAGTGATTAGATAAAGAGCAAGTTGATTGTTTTTTGCTTAACTAGTTGTTTGAATGTGTAATTTGCGCTCGAAGATGATATTAAACTCTAACGCTCATTTACAACGTAAATATTCCCTACATCCCCTTCTACTTTCTTTTTTTAACGATTAAAGGTATTGTTCACACACAAAAAATGTCAATTAATCCCCCATTAGAGTTTAAAATTATAGAATGCAGTTAAATCAATTAAATATTGTTGCTATTGGTGGTGGCCATGGTTTGGGTAGAGTGCTATCTACTCTTTCATTTATGGGTGACAAACTGACAGGTATAGTAACAACAACCGATAATGGTGGTTCAACAGGTAAATTAAGAAAGCGCAGTAGCTCTATTGCCTGGGGTGACTTAAGAAACTGTTTAACTGAACTTGTCGACAATGACTCTATAGGTAGTCAACTTTTTAATTTTCGCTTTGATGGCGATGATGAATTGGGCGGTCATAATTTAGGTAACCTTATTTTATACGGGTTAGGAGAAGTACAATCTCGACCTTTAGACTCAATTAAACTCGTTAGGCGAATGTTAAGAGTTCGTACACAAGTATTACCAATGTCTGAGACACCAACCGACTTAATGGCGTTTTATCCAGAAGGCCGTTGCCGCGTTGGAGAGCTTTCTGTTGATGAAATGTCAATTATGCCTAAAAACTTAATGCTAGCGCCTTTAGTGAAGTCTATTAAGCCTTGTATTGATGCTATTAACAATGCTGATCTAATTATCTTAGGTCCAGGTAGTTTTTTAACTAGTATAGTGCCGCCATTGCTAATAAGAGATATTAGTAACGCTCTTGCCAATAGAAAAGGTCACTGTGTTTTTATTGATAATGTAGTGTTGGAAAACAGTCCTGCAGCTAAACTGTCGATCGATGAGAGACTAAGTTGGATCAATGATAATATTGGCTGTTTACCAATAGATAGTGTTATTTGTCAGGACCCAGAAGTGAAATCAGATAAAGTGAATATTATTTGCCGGGATTTAGCGCATAATAAAGTTCCTCATCATCATGATAAAAAGAAACTCATTAGCGCACTTGAAGATTGTTTAGCGAGTGTTGATTACAAAAAAAGAGTAAGTTGAGTCAGTCGCCCTATTCTTCTTTGTTGGTAGATTGCTTATCTTCACTAATTCTACTCGCTACAGCACCCTTTTGATCTCTGTACTTAGCATCAGTTCTTTTATTGTAAGGACGCAAAGCACTTGACGACATAGTTTCAAAGTTAAGTGCTGCTATTTTCATTTTTGGGCGAAGCGCCAATGGTAGCTTTCCTGAATTGTAAAATTCTAAAACAATTTGTCCTGACCAACCAGGATCAATTCTATGTGCGGTAACGTGCACCATTAAACCAAGTCTAGCCAGTGAAGAACGGCCATCTAACCAACCAACTATATTATCAGGTAAAGTAACCGACTCATAAGTAACGGCTAATGCAAGTTCCCCAGGGTGTAGAAAAAAAGCATCGCCATCTGCAATATTAATTTCATCACTCATTACTGAGTTCATTGCTTCTTGCATTTCAATTTTTGGGCCACTTAAGTCAATATAAGGTGCTGCATGGGCTTGAAAAACACGAAATTCATTACCTAAACGAATATCAACACTAACCCCTGAAATCATTGAGCTATCAGGTTTTGGTAAAATAATTATTTCTTCATCTGCTAGGTATTGTTCTATATCTTTATCGCTTAATCTCATAATGGTTTTTCTTGTATTATTAATTTATATTATTGAAGTGTATTAAGTTGCGTATATTAACGTTCAGTTAGTCTGTATATTTAACCGTTGCCGTTAGTGGGCTAGCATTATCAAGTTGCAGAAAAAGTTGCCCTGTAATATTACGCGCTATTCTACGGTACAAAGATGCTATATCACCAGTGCTATTTTCAATGATATCTGATTCACCAAAATCAGCATCTTGACGGATATTAATATCAAGCGGTAATTGACCAAGTAACTGTGTTTTTTTTGATTTTGCCATTTTCTCTCCACCTGCTTCACCAAACACATGACTCTTATGGCCACAGTTTTCACATAAGTGATAACTCATGTTCTCAATAATACCTAAAACAGGTACTTGCACCTTATCAAACATAGCAATTCCTTTTTCAGCATCAATCAAGGCAATATCTTGTGGCGTAGTGACAATTACGGCAGCGGCTACAGGTACTTTTTGCGCTAACGTTAATTGAATATCACCAGTTCCTGGTGGCATATCAATTAATAAATAATCTAATTCAGGCCACGCCGTTTCATTAAGTAATTGATTAAAAGCACCACTAGCCATAGGGCCTCGCCAAACTGTTGCATCTCCCTCATCAACAAGAAAGCCTATCGACATAGCATGTAAACCATGTGCTTCTAACGGAATCATTAACTTGCCATCTTTAGAGCTTGGTTTAGCATTTTTTAGTCCTAACAATGTAGGAATAGAGGGACCATATATATCCGCATCTAAAATACCAACCTTAGCCCCTTCCGCTATTAGCGCATAAGCAATATTTACCGCGGTAGTCGACTTACCTACTCCACCTTTACCAGAAGCAATAGCAATAATATTTTTAACCTTACCGCCATTAAGAGAAGATGAGCGTACTGCATTGATAGCAAGTGTTATTTTAAAATCAACTTGCTGAGCAAAGGAATTAGATAAGGTAACTGCCAAAATATCTAACTCTCCCTGACAAGGAAAAGGCATGGTTAACTCAACAAGTATTTTATTTGATTTTTTGGTGTTTACTTCAAAATGGGTACAAACAACCAGAACACCTTGAGGGAAATTTATTGATTGATACGTTGTTAATGTTTCTTCTATTACTTGAATTTTTTCTGCTATTGTTAAGTTTAGAACAGGTAAAGCACTTTTAGAATCGTTAAAAAGTGGCGACTTAGTAGGTGATTTTTTATTTTCACTTTTATTATTGAAGAATTTACCGAACATATTGTCACATTAATTATTTGAGTATAAACGTTAAATTCTGTACTATTGCAGCCATTATTACCATCAAAAAACACTATTTATTCATGTCTATAGCTACTTCTTCGCAAACATTACCAAAAAAGCGCAAAATATTAGTTACTTGCGCATTACCTTACGCCAATGGTTCAATTCATTTAGGTCATTTACTTGAGCATATTCAAACAGATATTTGGGTAAGATTTCAACGAATGCGCGGGCATGAGACTTATTTTGTTTGTGCCGATGACGCTCATGGCACGCCTATTATGCTTAAAGCTCAAGAATTAGGTATAACACCAGAAGAAATGATTAACGCAGTTCGTGATGAACATATGGCTGATTTTGCTGATTTCCATATTAGTTTTGATAACTATCACACAACACATTGTGATGAAAACCAGGCTTTATCAAGTGATATATATAGTAAATTACATGCTAAAGGCCATATAAAAACACGTACTATTTCTCAACTTTACGATCCAGAAAAAGGCATGTTTTTACCTGACCGTTTTATCAAAGGCACCTGCCCTAAATGTAAATCAGAAGATGAAAATGGTGATAGCTGCGATAAATGTGGCGCAACTTATTCACCTACAGAAGTTATTAATCCTCGTTCAGTAGTTTCGGGGGCAACACCAGTATTAAAAGATTCTGAACATTACTTCTTCGACTTACCAGCCTTTGAAGGCATGTTGAAGGAATGGATTCGCAGTGGCGCATTACAAGAAGAAATGGCCAACAAACTATCTGAGTGGTTTGAACAAGGTTTAAAACAGTGGGATATTAGCCGTGATGCACCTTACTTTGGTTTCGAAATTCCAAATGCCCCAGGTAAATTTTTCTATGTATGGTTAGATGCTCCTATTGGTTACATGGGTAGCTTTAAAAATCTATGTAATAAAAAGCCAGAAATTGATTTTGACAGTTTTTGGGCTGAAAATTCAGACGCTGAGCTTTATCACTTTATTGGTAAAGATATTATTTATTTCCATAGTTTATTTTGGCCAGCAGTACTTGAAGGTGCCGGTTACCGTAAACCAACAAGCGTTTTCGCTCATGGTTTTGTGACGGTAAATGGCGAAAAAATGTCTAAATCAAAAGGTACCTTTATTAAAGGTCGTACCTACTTAGATCATTTAAACCCTGAATATTTGCGTTATTACTATGCAGCTAAATTAACTAATCGCATTGATGACTTAGATTTAAATCTAGAAGATTTTGCTCAGCGTGTTAATTCTGATTTAGTCGGTAAAGTAGTAAACATTGCCTCACGTTGTGAAAGTTTTATCTCTAAACGTTTTGATGGCATGTTATCAACTAATATTGACAACCAAGCACTTGCTGATGAAGTGATGAACGCTGGTGACAGTATTGCCGCACATTATGAGAGTCGTGATTTTGGTCGTGGTATGCGTGAAATTATGGCACTTGCTGATAAAGTTAATGAGTACATTGCTGTAAAAGAACCTTGGCAGCTAGTTAAAGACGAAACTAAACAGCAAGAAGTACAAGATATTTGCTCTTTAGGTATCAACATGTTCCGTACCTTAATGATTTATTTAAAACCTGTATTACCAGTACTTGCCGATAGCACAGCTGCATTTTTAAATGATGAATTAATTTGGGATGGTCATAAAAAACTACTAACTGATCATAAAATTAATAAGTTTAAAGCACTGTTACAACGTGTAGATATGGATAAAGTTAATGCAGTAACAGAAGCCTCGAAAGAAAACTTAGCGGCTATAAGCACAGACGGTAAAAAAGAAAAAACAAACGATAAGAAAAAGAAACAAGAAAAAGTTGTCGATAATTCTGCTGCACTTGCTAATCCATTAGCTGCAGATCCTATTAGTGAAGAAATTCAGTTCGATGATTTTGCTAAAATTGATTTACGAATTGTTAAAATAGTTAATGCTGAGCATGTTGAGAAAGCCAATAAACTGCTTAAATTAACATTAGCACTTGATAATGACGGCACGGAAACTCGTCAAGTATTTGCTGGTATAAAATCGGCTTATCAGCCTGAAGACTTAATTGGCAAGCATACGGTTATGGTAGCCAATTTAGCGCCTCGTAAGATGCGCTTTGGCATGTCTGAAGGCATGGTGTTAGCTGCAGGCCCAGGCGGTGAAGATTTATGGGTATTGAATCCTGATGATGGTGCACAGCCTGGTATGCGAGTTAAATAAAGTAACTCCCCTTTATCATTATCAAATTCATTTAAAATGAATGAGCTTAAAACATAAGGTATGGCGTAATGCGATACCTTTTTTTTGCTAATTAATACCAATAAAACTGATTAAAGCCTATCAAACATGAGTGTAACTATGTTCAAAAAACTAACAAGTGTACTAAGCAATACACCTGCTTCTTTGCTAATTTTAATCTCTATGTTTATCGGTTTAGTCGTTGGTGCAACGACATCAACCGTTTATTCGGGGGTAAATGAAATAGCTGATGCCTTTGTCATGCTTTTACAAATGACAGCGCTTCCTTATATTGCGTTATCATTAATTATTGGTATAGGTAGCCTCTCAGAGCATAGAATAAGCGGCACGATTAAAAAGAGTTTAGCTATTCTTATTTCATTAACTGCAACCGTATTGCTCTTTATTTTAATTACGCCCATTGCCTTTCCAGACTGGGAAAGTGCTGATTTTTATAGCTTAAGCACAATAAAAACTGTACAAGAGCTCGATATTCTTAAACTTTTTATACCAACTAATCCTTTTTATTCATTTGCTAACGGTTTAATCCCAAGCGTTGTTATGTTTAGCATTCTGGTCGGCATTGGCTTAATGAAGGTAAAAGCTAAAAAACAGACCTTAATGGCTTTAATAGGCTTAAACAAAGCCATTATTAATGTTAGCTCTATGGTAATTAAATTAGCGCCATTAGCTATTTTTTGCATAGCGTTACGTGCTGCAGCAACAATCGATAGTTCACAAATTGATGGATTACTTGTGTATATAGTTTCCGCCAGTGTTTTAGTTCTGCTTTTAGCCTTTTTGATAATACCTGCAATTATTGCCACGATTACACCTTTGGGTTATAGGGAAATACTAAAGGCCTCACGTGAAGCAATGATAACTGCCTTTGCTACCGGAAGCTTTTTTATTGTTATTCCGCTGATTGTTGAAAAAACTAAACAGTTAATTGAAAGAATGCCGGTAGATAATGTCCATTTACGCACAGATGCTGTTATTGCCCCGAGTATCATTGTTCCAATTGGCTTTAGCCTACCTATAGGCGGTAAACTTTTAGCTTTGTTATTCGTCTTGTTTGCGGCCTGGTTTTCTGGCTCAGAAGTAAATGCCAGCCATTACCTTTATTTACTCACTGCCGGTTTACCTCAATTATTTAGTTCAAGCTCAGTGGCTATGCCAAATTTATTAGAAATATTCAATGTACCCAGCTCGATGTATGAATTGTTTTTAGTCTCTGAAAATTTAATTGTGGGTCGTCTTAGCGCGTTACTCTCTGTGGTTTTCTCATCGAGTTTAGCAATATTAATCGCGACAAGTATGCTAAAACAACTTACATTTAAATGGTCAAAATTTAATAAATACTTAATTCTTCTTCCTGTAATATCTGTTGTTGCCTTTCTCGCACTAAGGTTTACTTTTGACAGCATTAGTTATCAATACCAAGGATATACAAAGTTTATTGAACGTGACTTTATTATGTATAACACCAAAAGTAAGGTGTTAGAGGCACCTACTAACGTCAAGGCTAACTCTCAACCCAATGTTGATGTGTTAACTCGTATAAGTAATCGAGGCTTTATTCGTGTTGGTTATTTTAGAGATGACTTACCTTATGCTTTTCATAATAATGAAGGAAAACTTGTCGGTTTCGACATTGAAGTGCTCAATCTACTTGCAGATGATCTAGAAGTAACGATTGAATTTGTACGGATTTTTCATAATGAAGCACAAAAGTTACTCTCTTCAGGTTATTTGGATATGACAACAGGCATTCCTTTAATTCCTAACAATATGAAGAAATTCACATTAACTGTGCCATATAGCAGCCAATCTCTTGCTTTTATTGTTCCAGATGGCAGGCGTAGTGAATTTACTAACTGGGAAAATATTGTTAGTAATGAAGAATTAATTATCGGAATCCCTGAATTATACTATAGTGAAAACTTAGTGAGCCGTCATTTTGAACACGGAAAAATTTGGGAGATTTCCACACCGAGATTATACTTTAAAAAAGAATATGACCATATTGACGCCATGCTTATAGGTGCTCCAACGGCTTCAGCTTGGACATTATTACACCCAGAATATACAGTAGTTACGCCAAAACCAGCACAAGCTCCTTTATCAATGGCATTTGCTATTAATAACAAAGATACAGCGTTTGAATTGTTTATGCGTAACTGGATACAAATAAAAAAACAAAACAACAATATTGATCGATTATTCGAATACTGGATTGCCGGTAAAGAATAGTTTAAATAGTACATAACAATAGAACCTAACCGATATGAAATTTAACAAAAAATTAAGTATGAAAATGACAATAAAGCTATGTGTTAGCCCTTTACTGCTTTTATTAGCAAGTTGTAGTAACAATTTTGTCTCAACAAACATTGATAAAGATAACTTTAATGATTATTTCTCTGCCGGTAAGGTTAAAATTTACCAAAGTGAAAAAGACATTGAGGCTAGTTATCAGTTAGTGGGGATTGTTGAAGGTCAAGATTGCCAAATTAAAGCCCATCACGCCGTACCTGATGAGATTAATGCACGCACTGAAGCAAGACGTCAGGCCTCTGATAAAGGTGCTAATGGTATTGTTTTTTCACAATGTGCCTTATTATCGCATGATCGACTAGTTCAGCTAAATAACAGTACCGATGCCCAACAGTGCCATGCCATTGTTATTTGTTATGCTAAAGCTTACGCTGTTGAAGTAACACAGTAAAATGACTGAAACGCCTGTAAATAGTAGAGATAACATTAATATAAACCCAATAGGTATTGTTAATTCTCCTTATAAAGAGAAATTCGCAATACCTCGTCAACCAGGGTTAGTTGATGCAGCAAAAGGTACAATAGCATTACTTAATGATGTAAATACACTTGATAGTGTTAGGGGACTAGAGCAGTTTAGCCATATTTGGCTGTTATTTGTCTTTCATGGAACACAAGCGCAAGGCTGGAAGCCCTTAGTTAAACCACCCCGCCTTGGTGGTAATAAAAAAATAGGCGTACTTGCGACCCGATCAACCTTTAGACCCAACCCTATTGGAATGTCAGTGGTAAAACTCGATAGCATAGAAATAGTAAAACAAAATATTATTTTACATATCTCAGGTATGGATTTATTAGATCAAACACCTATTATTGATATAAAGCCCTATATTAGCTATTCAGACGCCTTACCTAATGCATGTTCAGGCTTTGCCCAACACCAGCCTCACATTAAGCTGAACATTACCTTTTCGAAGCATTCACGCCAAATTTTAACCCGATTAACACAGCAACGACCAGAATTGCCTTTATTTATCGAACAAGTATTAGCGCAGGATCCTCGCCCTGCATACAAAAAAAACAAGCTTGATGAAAAGGTTTATGGTATGCATTTGTACAACCTCAATATTCAATGGCGGATGGTGGATGTTGAAACAATAGAAGTTATTCAAATTACAGAACTACCCTAAGATTTAGCTTTATTACAACTAAATTTCGAACAATGCTATTCTCTTGTGTGTTCACTTATTTTTTATTTTTCTTATTTATTACAAGCCGTTATAGGGTGAACAACTGCTTTGGTAATTTTACCATATTGGTATTTAACAATAGGTTGGTTTATATAACCAGTAAATTTTCTTGGCCTCCACTGAGGTAAAAAAGCATAGTCTGTTGTTAAATTAACAATTAACCCTGTCGATTTTTGACATTTTATTTTGTTCTGGTTCTTAATGTTACTCGGGCTACTCGACGCTTCATTAGCTAAAAGATCATTAGAGAAGTTTTTCTCACGACTCCCCGCGACAACACAAATCCTATTCTCAGCAGCTAGAGACAAAATATTATACTCGACCTCGCTGGGCTCTTGAATATCAAAGGGTAGCAACAATAAATGAATGCCACTCAACGCAGCAATTTTTACTATTTCAGGTAGGTTAGCATCATCGGCTGTTAACATTGCAACAGTAATATTACCTTGCTCTAGTGGCAACGCTATTATAGTTAATTTATCGCCTAATGATGTCCACTGATACCTATTACAAAAGTGTAATTGCTGTTGTGTTGCCAATAAACCTTGTTGATTTATTAGAACCGCCTGATGTATTCCTTCAATAACTAAACTGGTACACACATACTGAAAAGGTCTCAGCACTGCACTAATTTGAGTTATTAGTTGTAGGCTCAAACTCGCAATTTTTTTACGTTTTTCAACATCATTCGTTATTGCTTTATCCGCGATAAAAAACAACTCTGGTAATTGGATAATATCGCTAAGGTTATTTTCAATATAATGGCAAACATCTTCGATAGCTTCTTCATTAGATTTATAGGTTGCATATATAGCAACATTAGCTGTTTTTGCAATACTTTCATCAACCAAAGCATGCTTATGCAATGGCGATTGATTAATTTTTTCTCTTAACGCCTGATATAACTCAGGCCGTAATTGTTTAAGCACTTTAGAGCCATCAGGACGAACTTTATTATGCAGTCCAACTTTTTTACCTGTACCTATTAAATCGATATCAGCAAAAACATAGCCCTCTTTATTATGCTTTATTTGTGCTAGTACTGAACCACTAGGACAAATAATTTGGCTATTCCCTACTCCCGAATTACTCGACTGAGCAGTTTGCGTTGTAAACTCATTAGCTTTGCTTTGAGCAATAAAATCTTGTGATGATTCTTGATGACGTACTTTATTACTTACTTGGTGACGTACCGGATAAATTAATGCACCGACTTTATTAGCTGTCGCGATAAACACGTTATTTTCATAAGCACGAGCAGGATCATATAAACAACTTTGATCAAGCGCAAAAGTGTTAACGGAATTACACAATAACTGCGCGCCACCTAACGCTAATTTTCTTGATTTTTCAAAAGTGATACCATCGTTACCATTTAATAGGCCTAATTTTCCATATGGCGTTGTAGCTACATCTGCAGTTTCGCTTGTACAAATATAAAAGTCATGCTCATGCCCTATCAACGAGTGTTTATCTTTTTGTTGAATAAGCTCTCCTAATGGTGAAAATAAACAAGACGTTACCGCAATATTTGATTTAATAGCGCCATCTTGATGATCACGTGAAGGGTCTCTTCGTAAAGTAACATTAATAACAATATAACAATGATGTTTTATTGCTTGATCAGCAATACATTGTAAGAAACTACCATTGATTTCTAACGCTGCATCCCATGCTTGATTATGGTCACTACACTCAATCAAAGTATTACTATATTCAGGAAGAACAATTAGCGTGGGTTTACACACCGCAGCTTCATTTATTATACGGATACAAGTTGCTAAATTTTCTTGTGTGCTTGAAGTGGTGGCAAACTGAGTAACGGCTACACGCATAGTTTATATTTTTCCATAGAGCGAATGATTATTTATTTTAAAAATGTGAATTGTATAACAGAACACATTGCACATGATGGGCGTGATAGTACAACACAAAGCACATCAAAAACTATTGCTAAGCTTATATTTGCTAATTTTTAACTATATATGTTACTGCTAGCTATACTTTTATATGCGTAAACACATCAAGTGTCAAAAAATTTTACACTATATAAAGCGCTTTATGCTCTTGTTAATAAAAACGTCAAAAACAAAAGTAAATCACTGATATTTAATAACTAATAACTTAATTGTTAACTAGGCGTAAAAGTTGCATTAATATGTAAATTGTTGGTGTTACTAATGTAAAAGGTGATATTCAACATATAAATTAATAAAAATAAAATAAATTAGGAAGTAACATGTTAAATAAACTTTTTTTAAAAACATTATTCATATTGTCATTGGTATTTACACTTAGTAGTACAGCGAATGCGACATTAATTACGCAAGATATATGGTTAGATTCATGGACTACGGATGCTATAGACTATGAATATATAGGCTATATTAGTATAGATACTGAAAGTGCTATTATTGATGATATTAACAATGATGGCTCACTGATGTTAGGCACTGTTAGCGCTTGGGTTGATTTTGAATTATTTGGTTTTAATTTTTGGACTGAAGCAGAAAGCGACGCTGCCTTAGATGCTAATCCTTTTTCTTTTCCAATGTTTGGTTTATTTGAAGCCGTATTTGATGTAAATAATTTAGCAGCAGGTATTGAATTATTACAATTTGATGTTACTGAAAATGCAATTAATCAAATTGCTTTCAATGGTTTCATTGATACATTTGTACCTACTGGCTTTCTTGATATTTTCGATCCAACTGGTGCCTTGTACGACTTTGGTGATTTAGCTTTTGGTGAAGCTAGACTTACCGCTGTACCTGAGCCTACCAGTTTACTTCTATTTTTAGCCGCGGCAATCGGCTTAACTACACGTAGAAAAGTAAAATAATACGATTAATACACGGTTTAACAATAAAAGAGTTATTGCATCGTAAAAAAATGATAGTTTTTAATATAAGGCTAAGAGTTAACACTCTTAGCCTTTTTTTATGCCATCAGCTTAGTTATTCGCTATGCAATAAAACACCTAGACAGTATTAAGGCTATGGTAAACACATCATTTAATTAACTTCCTACTCCAAACAACCTGAGTTAGCTTAACGTAAACAGTCTGTATACAAGCTAATTAATCCAATCTTATTTAATACCAGTTTCATTAATTAGGGGAACAATTTTATACATAGAAAAAATTGCCAAATACAAGGCATTTATTTCAATAACTAGTTGTTCTAATTATTAAATAAATAACGATGTAGTTGGTGATTTTAACAAGTAGAAATGATTACATAGTTAGTGAGATTGGTATAAGAATAAATAAACCTCATTGAATTACACCAATGAGGTTTTTATTTATTTTACTATTTAAACAAATAAACAGTATTGATATTTATTTATAAAGAAAGTGATTAGTTTCCTAATTCAAGTACTGTCGTACCTTCAGCTTCGCCGTCAGCATTGTAATAAGTAACTGCACCCATATAAATAATCCCCGCATCTAAACGAGAAGTAGAAATGGTTGTATAATTATAACGTCCTTCTATCGCTCTGCGACTTGATGTTATACGTGTAGTGCTTTCAACTTGATCAGCTACCCAGCCTAATATTGTATAGTTTGTTTCAGCTGCGCCTTTTAAGTCTTTAGCATGAACAAAAGCAATATATAAATCGCCGTTGTCACCATTATTTGCTGGAGCAGGATTTGTTAAAATAATGTCTTCATCTGAATCTTCTGAAATAGCACTTTCAACGGCACTACAGCTCCATTCTACACAGTGATAGAAGTAAATATCTAAATTAGCGTCAGCTGCATCAACTAAACCACCACGTAAACTAAAGCGTGCCACTTTTGTACCTTCTGGAACAAGAAATCCATGAAAGCCTAATCCAGGTTCATTAAAGGTAAATGCACCGTCTAAATCCTGAATAACTGTGCCCCTTGAACCAAATGGCGCAACTAAACCAGTATAGTCAATAGATATAGCCCCTGAATAGTTTGTTTTTACAGGGAAACTATAACGTCCTCGCTGCAATTGAGCTGAAATTATCGCAGGTACTTCAATGTTAGTGTCTGCAACCGCTTTTATTGCAATAGGGCTACGTACACTATGACCAGCGCTATCAGTCCAAGTTATCGCACCAAATTTCCAAACATCATTCTCACTTAATGCTGTTTTTGTAAATGTTAATGCATAACTTGCCTTACCATCCACTTCAACATCTAGTGTGTTACTAGGGTTAACAGCGCCGCTAGCATCAAATGTTTGTAACTGAACATCAATTCCTTCAGGTGCTTCAATAGTAGCCGTATAAATTGATGCACTATTGGATGCATTTGAAACGGTTCTAGTGATAGTTTCTGAGGCTTGTAATTCCGCAATACCAATAGAAGGTAAATTTAACTGACTAGGGTCAAGACTAAATCCAGCGGCAGTTAATGCATCACACTCAATGCCCATGCTTGCAACAAAAGTTTCATTACCTATGCCACATAAAAAGGCAAGATAATCAGCAGTATTCGCATCATATAGTAACCCTGGAGTTAATGAAGCAACAGGATCAACATGACCAGCACCAAAATTGAATGGGTCTGCAGGTGTTATACCATCAGGTTTCATAACATCTTGGTAAGCATTAGTCATCATCGCTGATTTTATTTGCGCTGGCGACCAAGTACTATTTGATTCTACAAATAATGCCGCGATTCCCGCAATATGAGGAGAAGACATTGATGTACCTTGAAGGTACCTAAATGAATCACCTGCGGCACTACTGACAGGATTTTCACTATAAGCAGCTAATATTTTAACGCCTGGCGCTGTAATGTCAGGTTTAATTATATCGTAACTGGCTGTGTTTGGACCCAAAGAAGAAAAATCTCCCATTATATTACCAATCACAGGCGTTGGAGAGAATATTTCAGGAGACATTGTCACCTCAAGCACTTCGCCAGCAGTAATCGCTGTATTGATTGATTCACCATTACTTTTACTAATCATAAAACCTGGAATTGCAAAAGTACCATCACCACCCATAACGATAGGAGTATCATCTGTGCTATAGACGATAACGGCGGTTGCACCAGCTAGTACAGCACGTTCAACTTTTTCTGAAAAAGCACAAGTACCACGGCTAATTAACGCAATATTACCTGCTATTTCAGCAGCGTTATCAAGCGCAGTAGCAAAACCACCATCAAAACAAGCTAATAAAGGCTCAGCAACAACAACATTATCAATAATTGCGCCAGTTTCGCTTAATGGTTTAGTGATAGCGCCTTCAGCCGCCACCATAATCTCTTGAGGATCACGTGATGAAAGTTTTATACCTTGTGTTATAGAAGTACCATCATAAGTGGACGCAGCTACACTGGTAATCCAAGGAGCAGGAGTACCAATAGTTTCTGGCCCATCTTGACCACTATTACCAGCTGACACCGCAACAAAAACGCCCGCATCGACTGCGCGTAGCATTGCCGCTGTAGGTGGTACTGTTAAATCAGTTAAACTACCGCCAATTGAATAGTTCAAAACATTGACACCATCAGCAACTGCTTGATCTATCGCAGCCATGGTATCACCGTAAAAACAACCGGCTTCATCAGCACCTGTAATAGGATCTTTGTACGCGTCATTCCAACATACTTTATAAGCAGCAATACGTGCCCTAGGAGCCATGCCTGACACTGTACCCGTATCAGCCTGATAGCCATTAAGATTAATGGAACTTGCAACACCTTCATTACCTGCAGCAGTACCAGCCGTGTGACTACCATGACCGGCCGCATCTCTTGGTGACTCAACTTCACCTAATTCATATTGAATATCATAAACCGTTTCAAAAGAGTCTTTGAAATAGCGAGCACCGATGAGCTTATTATTACAATTAAAGGTTTCATCTAAGCCTGAATCACAAGCACCTAACCAACCGAGTGCTGAAGGGTCGCTATAGCTGCCATCATCAGAAAAACTCGGGTTTTCTGGCCAGATACCGGTATCAATAATTCCGACAACAACATCTTCACCTTTGATACCTAATGAATGCTGTCCTGTGCCTGAGGTTAGTCCTAAAAACTCAGGTGTATTTGCAGTAGAAACACGTTGAACTTTATCTTCCCAAACACCAACAACGTCGGGATGAGATTCTAATGCTGCTTTTTGTGTTGGTGACAATATGGCACTAAAACCATTGAAGGTATGCTTAAATGAATAGTTGATATCAATAGCACCTATTTCATTAGCGATAGCTTTTTGTTTTGACTCTAATGCTAATTGATAGGCAACCATTGCAGGTGTATTTGCATTGTAATTATTACCCGCAACAGCAACTTGCTGGTTACTTGGTATTAGCTCACCAAGGTTTCGAGCTTGCTCAACACCTGTTTGCCCTTTTATTTGTACAATATAGCTTTTACTTTCAGTGGCCTGCTCTAAATTTTTGCCAGCAAGAACTAATCTACTGTTATCTACTATCACTTCATTAGCATTTGCTGACGTTGCTAAAATGAGTGTAATGACACTTCCTATCATGGATCGTTTAAGTTGCATTTATTTCTCCAATTATTATTATTTATACGCTAAACATAGATATTATTATCTTTACCCGACATTCCAGTATGTAAAAAACATCCTTTATTTCATATCAAGGTAATTAGCGATAATAAAATGAAGCAATAACAATGCCTTTGTTGCAAAACAATGGAATATGTCACGCTAAAGTAATTAAAATGTAACAAAATTATATATACGTAAATCAAGTGTAAAAAAATTTTACACTTATAACTTATACTAAATGAGTATAAAACAAGCAAATCCAAGTTATATAGCGAAAAACACAACTCAAGGAAATTAAAAACACAAAATACGATAAAAAAAATATTTAATTCACTTTCATGCTCCGCGTATTATAGGATTTATGTAAAATAACCTGACAAACTGCTTTTATAGCTTAAATTACAGACACAAATCTTTCTTGAAATATTGATAAAAGACTAAAATATTCCAATATTCCAATATTTTAGATAGTTAAACGAGGAAAATAAAATCATATTATTTTACAAATAACGTATAACCTCGATTGTTTAAACAAATAATTACTGTTAGTTTACCGTGCAATGATTAAGTACAGCTTTAGGTTTATGATGGAATTTGTCACCAAAAATAAATATACGCTCTTTGGAGTCGCTGCAATATTACTTTGGAGCTGCCTTGTTGCACTTATAAGGGACGTATCTGAGCTTTTTAGTCCCATAGGTGGTGCAGCGATGATGTACTCCATCAGTGCCCTCTTTTTAATTTTAGTAATGGGTTTACCAAAACTTAACGATTTCCCACCCCGTTACCTTATTATTGGCGCTATATTATTTGTATCTTATGAAGTTTGCCTTGCCTTATCTTTGGGGATGGCGAATACCAGACATCAAGCAATGGAAATGGCTGTTATTAATTATTTATGGCCTGCTATCACCATATTATTAACAGTATTTTCAGGCCGTAAAAAAGTAAGTCTCTGGGTTTATCCCAGTGTCTTAATTGCTTTTGTTGGTGTCGCATGGTGTATAACTGGCGATAATGATGTTTCAGTTGCTGTTTTAATGAATAATTTTTCTGATAACCCAATAACGTATTTAATGGCTTTTTCAGCGGCATTTATCTGGGCTGTTTACTGCATACTCACCCAAAAACTGAGTAATGGTAAAAATGCTATCACTTTATTTTTTACAGCAACGGCGATTACATTATGGGTTCAGTATGCTTTTAGTGACGAGCCGCCATTAACCTTCTCAATGAGCTCTACTGTCACTCTGTTAATTGCTGGCATTGTTATTGGTAGTGGGTATGCTTTGTGGAATAAAGCAATTATAGGCGGTAACTTAATGTTATTAGGTACAATGTCTTATTTTACACCGGTGTTTTCTACCATTATTTCATCTTTTTATTTATCTATTACGCTCAGTAAATCATTCTGGCAAGGTGTTTTTTTAGTCACACTAGGTTCACTAATTTGTTACTTTGTTACCAGAGAAAAAACAAAAAAGTGTAAAGAACCTTTACTCACGTAAGCGTAATAAACAGGTCAAACTTTTTAACTGAGTAAATATAAATACTTACTCAGTTAGTGTTTTGTTTACAGTTTAGGTAAACGTTGGCTAAACTCTGATCAAACAGAATTAAAAATCACTCATTCTGCCTATCAGCTCTACATGGCCGCACGGAAAATATTACAAATTTCTTCGTGGCTTGCTTGTCTAGGGTTAGTTAAGCTACAGACATCTTTTAACGCGTTTTCAGCGAGTAAATTTATATCACCGTCTTTCGCACCAAGCTCTGTTAAACCAGCCGGAATACCTACTTTTTGGCTTAATGTTTCAATAGCACTAATAGCAGCGTTTGCGCCTTCTTCTACAGACATATCTCGTACATTTACCCCCATACTGTTAGCAATATCTTTCAAACGTTCAGGGCATACCTTTGCATTGTAGCGTTGTACATGTGGTAATAAAACTGCATTACAAACGCCATGAGGTAAATCATAAAAACCACCTAATTGGTGAGCCATCGCATGAACATAGCCTAATGAAGCGTTATTAAATGCCATACCTGCCATAAACTGAGCGTAAGCCATTTGTTCTCTTGCTTCAATATTTTCGCCATTTTCCACTGCTGTTGGTAAGTTTGCTTGAATAAGCTCAATTGCTTTAAGAGCAACAGCATCAGTGATTGGTGTTGCGCCTGTAGAAACATAAGCTTCAATGGCATGTGTTAAAGCATCCATACCTGTTGCAGCAGTTAATGATGCTGGCATACCGACCATAAGAGAAGGATCGTTTACCGATAAGATTGGCGTAGCGTGTTTATCAACAATTGCCATTTTTACATGACGCGTCTCATCTGTGATAATAACAAAGCGAGTCATTTCTGATGCAGTGCCAGCGGTAGTATTAATCGCAATTAACGGTAGCTGAGGTTTTTTAGATACATCGACGCCTTCGTAATCGGCTATTTCACCACCATTGCTCGCAACTAATGCAATGCCTTTAGCACAATCATGTGGAGACCCTCCACCTAACGAAACGACAAAATCACAATCATTTTGTTTAAGCATTGCTAATCCATCATTAACATTACTGACTGTCGGATTAGGATGTACTTGATCAAAAACAACACTCGATATTTGTTCTTTATCGAGCAAATCTGTGAATTTTTTTACCACACCTATTTGGTTTAATACGCTATCGCTAACAATTAAGCCCTGTTTAAACCCTTGATCTTTTATATAGTTAATAGCCTCGACTAAACAACCACTACCCATAACATTTAACGCTGGCATATAAAATGATGTACTCATAAAAACTCTCCTTTAGTGAATAAGGTAAAACCAATAGTTATTTGTAGCATAAAAAAAACATGAATTAATTGATCTAAAATATATCTTTAACATTCACTGTAGTTATGTCAAAAAAGCTGTGTATTCTGTTGTTTATCGTTAAAGATTCTAAAATCATTCAAACACTTATTGAAAAAATTAAAGCTTAGTTTGTAAAATATATATAGACTTACCTATTAGTTTTAAATTATCAATACAAGATTACTCAACCAGAGTTCAGGTTAATAGCATAGGAGCACTTAGTGCCAAAAATTTTACTTAAATCAAACAAAAACATTGCCGCGCCAATAGCTAAGAAAATCCCACATAAAATGGAAAATCATAATCATCAACGAGTCGATAATTATTATTGGATGCGAGATGATCAACGCAGTGATGAAAGTATTTTGGCACACCTTGAAAGTGAAAATAGTTATGCTGATGCTATGCTGGCAGATCAAAAACCATTACAAGAGTCACTTTTTGAAGAATTAAAAGCTCGTGTGGTAAAAGATGATAATACTGTGCCTGCAAAAGATGGAAAATATTGGTATCACAGCGAAATTCATGGTGAGCAAGAATTCTCAAGTCATTACCGATCAACGAGTTTTTCAGGTGAAAACAAACACCTATTACTAGACGTGAATGAAAGAGCTAAAGATCATGAGTTTTATGATTTAGGTGATCTATCTATCAGCCCCAATGACCAAATATTGTCGGTATCTGAAGATACTGACAGTCGTCGTATTTATACTATTCACTTTAAAGATTTAACTAAGCCATCAGACGTTGAAAACCCATATTTAACAGATGTTCTTGTTGAAACTGAAGGACAGATCGTTTGGGCTAACGATAACCAAACCGTTTTCTATGTAAAGAAAGATCTGGAAACCTTACTGGGTACACAAGTATTCCGTCATAAGTTAGGCACACCACAATCTGACGATATTCTTGTTTATGAAGAAGAAGATCACAGTTTTTATATGAGTTTAGATAAAAGTAGAGACGATTCACAACTGTATATCTGTCTGCACGCCACTGAGTCTACTCACTATCTATTACTCGATGCGAACGAACCAAATGGTGAGTTTACCGAATTATTGCCTTATCAAGAACAACATGAATATCACGCTGATAAAATGGGTGAATATTTTTATATTGTCAGTAACGATCACGCTAAAAACTTTAGGTTGATGAAAGTTGCTGCCGATAAAATTAATGATATAAATCATTGGCAGGAAGTCATCCCTCATAGAGAAAACGTATTATTAGAAGGGATTGAATTATTTCATAACTTTATTGTAATCACCGAACGAGAAAATGGCCAAATTCGGTTTATTGTTCACACTATTAAGGGTGAAAAGTCAGGTCATCAATATCCCTTATCATTTGATGACCCCTGTTATTTTGCTTGTTTAGGTGATAATCCAGAGCCAGAAAGTACAGTGGCTCGACTATATTATTCAAGCTTAACAACACCCGGATCTTTATTTGAATTTGACTTAGCAACAGGTGAGCGAAAACTACTTAAGCAACAGAAAGTGATTGGTGATTTTAATAAAGAAGATTATCAATCAGAGCGCCTGTTTATTACAGCTCGTGACGGAGCAGAAGTACCCGTATCAATTGTATATCGTACTGATATGTTTAAAAAAGACGGTACTAATTCACTACTACAATATGGGTATGGTGCTTATGGTATTACTATCGATCCTAATTTTTCTAGCCCAACATTAAGCTTATTAGACCGAGGCTTTGTCTACGTTATCGCGCATATTCGCGGATCAGAAATGTTAGGCAGACAGTGGTATGAAACAGGGAAAATGGCGCATAAACAAAATACCTTCAATGATTTTATTGATGTTACCAAAGCATTAGTAACGGCGGGTTATGGCGCTAAAGATAAAATATTCGCCTCAGGTGGTAGCGCTGGCGGCCTATTAATGGGGGCAATAGTAAACCAAGCACCTGAATTATATTTAGGTATTGGCGCGCATGTCCCCTTTTTAGATGTATTAACAACCATGCTTGATGAAACTATTCCACTCACTACCAATGAATATGACGAATGGGGTAACCCCAACGAAGAACAAGCCTACAAAAATATTTTGGCTTATTCACCTATTGATAATATAACGGCACAGCACTATCCCAATATACTGGTAACAACAGGGTTACATGATTCACAAGTTCAGTACTTTGAACCAATGAAGTGGGTGGCGAAAATGAGAGAGCTGAAAACAGATGATAATGTATTATTATTTAAAACCGATATGGATGCAGGCCATGGTGGTGCTTCTGGTCGCTTTAAACGCCTAAGAGAAGTGGCTTTAGAAATGAGCTTCTTTATCTCATTATTAGCAGAGTAAAACCATCTCAATTAGGTACTTGAATTAGTTAAGCACCTAAATCAATATTACTATTTTTTTTAGTAGCTATCCTTAGTTTCATCGCAACTAACATTCCTTTGCTTTTTATAAGCACAAGGGATGTTAGTTAAAACTCACACTGTGGGTAAGTTCTCAATTAACCATTGTTTAAATTGTGCTTTAGGTAAAGCACCTGACAAACGGGTAATTTCTTTTCCATGATGAAAAATCATTAAAGTGGGGATAGAACGAATATTATAACTACCTGCTGTACTTTGATTTTGCTCGGTATCTAACTTTAAAAAACAAGCCTGGGTATACATATCACCTGCCATCTGCTCAAATGTCGGTGCAAACTGTTTACATGGTCCGCACCATGAAGCCCAAAAATCTACAATAACGGGTAAATCATTATGTGTAATATAACGATTAAAGTTTGTATCACTACCGACAACAGGATTTATTGAGAGCACAGGCTTCCCACATTTTCCACATGCGGGCTTATCGTTAAGCTTTGATTTAGCGAGACGATTTTTTGTACTACAATGCGAGCAAACTATATGAATAAATGAATCAGTCATATTTAACCTTTGTAAAATAATATTGAATGTATTGCTAAGATTATCTATTTGATAAAATTCTAGCATATTAATGCAACTGATATTACTCAACTGATATAAATTATAGAATTCTAGTCAATATTGCGTTATCAAACCAAGAAAAACACTAGCTCATATGTTGTTGTTGACGCTTAAGTGCTTTATTTTTAGTTGTTGTTTCTAATTTCTTTGAATCATCTTTTGAAACAGCGTAAAGATTCAGTCCACTGAAGAGGCTTTTTAATTTAGCAGCTTCGTAATCTTGTTCAATTTTTTCAATAACTAATGCATGTTTCTCTGGGTATAAGGATTCCACCGCTTGCGAAATTAGCTCAAACAGTTTTTTCAAATTGATTTTATGAATCTGCCCTGTTTTATTAAAAATCCATTCCGCAATGGCCATAAAATCATCAAACGGCTCATCAGACAATATATGTGGCAACGAGTATTTGAAACGCCCTGAATTACCAATCATATCCCAATATCGAGCAAAGCGATTAATACGTTGCATAGTAGTGAAACTCACCCTGTCGGTACTTAATATATTAAACGGTGGCAAAGGGTTAAAGCGTAAATCAAACGCTTCTGTATGTCGGATAATAGGACTGCCCTTCAAACGTTTTAAAATACCCATTTGAATTTCGTGTGGTCGACAATGGTACAGCTGGTTAAAACTATCTTTAAAACTATCAAAAGTTTCCCCCGGTAAACCAAAAATAAGATCCGCATGAATATGTGCATGGGTATTATCTTTTAACCAAAGTAAATTTTCTTTTGATTTAGCATTATTTTGTTTACGGCTGATATTCTTTTGTACCTCAACATTAAACGTTTGTATGCCAATTTCAAATTGTAAACTACCCTTAGGAAATAACGCTAGTTGCTCTTTTAGTTTTCTAGGAAGATGATCAGGCACTACTTCAAAATGTAAATACAAGTCGTCAGTCATGCGATCTAAAAAGAACTGCATAATATGCATAGTGGTATTAATGTTTAAGTTAAAGGTTCTATCAATAAATTTAAAATTTCGTGCACCGCGGTTATATAGAATTTCCATTTGCGCTAAAAATTGTGTTATTTCAAACGGTACCGATGTTTTATCTAAAGACGATAAACAAAATTCACATTTAAACGGACAACCTCGCGACGCTTCAACGTAAAGCAGACGATGAGTTAAATCTTCATCGGTGTAATACTCATAAGGCGACGCTAAGTCTTTTAGTTCGACAGGTTTAGAATGCACTATTTTTTTATCTGGTGGCGTATTATTGATCAGATCTTTACAGAGTTGATAAAAGCTTAAATCTGCCGGCCCGGTTAACACATAATCAGCACATTGGACTATGGCTTGCTGCTCAGTTTCATAACTGACTTCTGGACCACCTAAAATAATTTTAATTTCAGGTGCAATCACTTTTAATAAACTAACAACATCAGTCGTTTCAACAATATTCCAAATATAAACACCAAAACCAACAATATCGGGTTTTGACGCTAAGATTTGTTCAACAATATCCATCGCCCGCGTTTGAATAATAAACTCTTTAATTTCACAGTATTGCTGTAATTCTTTTAAGTTAGCATAGAGGTATCGCAGTCCAAAGCTGGTATGAAAATAACGGGCATTAAGGGTCGCCAGTACAATTTTAGGAGATGCTTGATCTATTAAACTAGACTTTGTTGTCTCAGGTTTTACTGGCTCAATTTTTATAGACTCAGGCATTGATGACAGTGAAAAATTATCGTCCGTTAAATGAATTTGCGTAACGTTGAGTTCTGGGTGATGTTTTTGCTCTGTCATTCTTAATATTGACTACTTTTGATAATATAGCGGTGATTATACGGTGATTAGTGAGATTATTCAGTAACCTTATTTTGGGTTCGCATTGTTATTCCAAATTGATTTGGCTCTTTTAGCAATTAAATAGGTTAAATTTCAATGATAACTCTGCTGCCAATTTATACTTTTCTTTCAGTTTTAAAACTTCGATTATGCATTCAATAGTGCATAATCCCCCCTTAGGTTGATTCGCTCTAAGTTTGTATAACGAATCATGTGTGGTTTTCAAGGTGAATTGCGGGGCTTTTTTTAAATAGGGACTTTGATTGAAAATTTTTTTAGATTCCTGCCACGTAGCATCAATAATAATGATATTTTCATAGTCTTCAATATTTATAGGTATTGCAGATAAATATACTGTTGAGGGAGGTTCTGACAGTGATATCGCTTGCTTAGAATATAATAAGATCGCTTCATTATTATTGATTAGTTGCGTAAGCATGTCATTAGGAGATAGTCTTTCCCAAAGTATCCGTTCAACAATATTGTGAGCGTTTTGTATCGCAATAGCGCCCGTGTTTGTGGCTCTGCGCAATTCACGTTCATGAGTAAGTAAAAATATTTTCATTTTATCTACTCGTTTATTTTAAGCAGCACTTTTTATATTTTTTACCACTGCCACACAGACAAGGGTCATTACGACCAACAGAAGGTAATGAACTAATTGGCACACTGTTGTCTATAATTGTTTGTTCGTCGTACAATATATTAGACAATAAACCGCCCTCTCCCATTAGTGAATCAAATATATCCAGATCATCATTTTCAAGAAGTAAATCTTCTGAGCTTTCATTGTCATCCTCAATCCAAGATTGTAAGGTCTCAACTAAATTAAACTCTGTTTGAATAGTACCCGAAGCAATTAAACTCAGTGACTTAGATTTATGCCAAGCATTGACTTCGGTTTGTGTAAAACGCTGTTCATCAAATATGCTTTGATCGGTCAAGCTTTGATCGGTCAAGCTTTGATCGCACAAGCCTATAAACTGCTCTTTAAAATGATCTAATTGGTATTCAATACAGGAATCTGCTAATGCACTAATTAAGAAACTATTAATTGAACCAGGTACCGCTAAAAATGACGCTAACCAGCGAGAAACATGCTTACTGAGTTCTGTTTTATCAATGATAGTCAGTTCGTATTGAGCAAATACCGCTTCCATGGCAGATGCTTTGCAATACATCGCTTGATGACCATCAGCAATATAGTCAGACAACGCTTGTGTTTCGCCATTAGCAACATTATAAAATAAACTAGGGGTTAATTCTGTAAGTGCATCACCAAAAACACCTTCTATAGATGTTAAAAACGTATCACTGCGTGAAAAAAGCTGTAAACATTTTGATAACGCAGGATAATATTTTAATTCTGCTAGTAGAAATGTACCAAAAAATAAAATAGAATTTTGTTCTTCAGTAAGAGAAGTATCATCCGCAATAAATTGATCCATTAACCGTTCTAAATCAGGATAAAATACTAACCAATGGCTTTTAATTGTTTCAAGTGCTTCAACGGGTAGTTCGTTACCCTGTACATTCGCTATTACCAATAAAGCTTGTTCTAAAGTCATATAAATTCCGCGTTATATAAAAGCGCCCAATAGTATAGATAAATTAACAGATAAACCATCACCATTTAATACTAATTTAATACTGATTTAATATTTTATGCTCAAACGCTATCATCCTCTTTATAATGCTTAAAATTATTACGCCCTGCACGTTTAACTTGGTATAGGGCAATATCTGCCTTCCTCAATAAATCTTCAATTGAGTCGCTACTCTCTGGTTCTGAAATTGCAATACCAACACTAACAGATACTTGTTTTTGAAAAGTGCCATAGGAGAATTCCTCTTTAAGCGCTTTAAAAATATTTTTTGCTATTAAAGAAGCGTCACTCGGTGATTTTATTTCTGATAATATTAATACAAATTCATCTCCACCTTGACGTGCTAAGGTGTCAGTTGCCCTTAAGCAATTACTTAGTTTTTCAGTAAGCCATATAAGTAATTCATCGCCTACATCATGACCATACTCGTCATTTACTTGTTTAAAATGATCAACATCAATATACATAACTGCAAACGCTCGCCTGTATCGACGACTCAAATCAAAGGTGCGCGTTAATCGTTCTTTTAAGAAGCGGCGGTTAGGTAACCCTGTTAGCTCGTCATGACTGGCTTGATGTAATATTTGTTTTTGAAGCTCCTTACGAACAGTGATATTTTCTATTTGAGAAACAAAGTGAACAGGTTCCCCCTTAGTATCTACCACCATAGAAACACTAAGGAAAACCCAAACAGTAGAGCCATCTTTACAAAAATAACGTTTTTCCATTTGATAGCTTTTTATTTTTCCGGTCAACAATTCCGTTAAATGTTCTAGGTCTAGGTTAAGATCTTCCGGGTGAGTAATATCTTGAAAAGTTAACTTAAGAAGCTCCTCCTCACTGTATTGCAACATATTAAGCAAAGACGAATTCACTTCAATCCATTCACCTTTTAGCCCCACTAATGCAATGCCCATTGCTGCTGTTTCAAATGCACCTCGAAAGCGTAGATGACTTTCGGTAAGAGCTAGTTCTAATTTTTTCTGTTCAGTAATATCGGTATGAGTTCCTATACTACGGGCAACACGCCCATCGTCAGTCCAACTAACCGCGTCTCCTCGACAAAGAATCCATATCCACTTACCATCTTTCGCTTGAAGCCTTTGCTCTAGATTATAAATATTCGTTTTACCACTAACAAAATTTGCAATTGCTACTTCAGCACGTTCCCAATCTTCCGGATGAAGTAAGCGTTTCCATTCTGAAAATTCATTTTTAATTTCATCGTCAGCATAGCCAAGCATGGACTTCCATTTAGTATCGAAAGTGACACTATTAGTAAGGTTGTTCCAATCCCAAACACCATGTTCGGCACCAGACAATGCCGACTTCCATCGAAACTCTGTTTCAGATAGCTCTTTATTCATGAACTCGGCTCTTGCTTCAGCTCTATTTTTACTAGTAGATAAAGACCAAACAACTAATGTTATCAATATTGAAAATAAACTCCCTAACAACAAAACAGCCAACCCCTCAGTATTCACATGAGATTGAGCGAAGTCATCGTTTGCCGAAAATACAACAGTCCATGTTCGCTGAGCAATAACTAGTTGCTCCGTGTGCTGAAAAGCCATCTCCTCAAATTCTTGCTCACTTTGCATTGAAGAATATAGTTGCGTCTTTTTATTTATGGCCGTGCCATCATATATATTTAAATTAATCTTTAGTTTATCGGATAAAATACCCTCCATCAGTATATCCATACTAAACGGAGCATAAACCCATCCATATAATTTTTTTGAGGTTACACCAACCTGCCCGTCATTATTATGGTGAACAGGAAGGTATAACAAGACGCCTGAGATAGGACCTCGTTCGACATCTTGTACCAAACTTACTTTGCCTGAAAGCGCTAGTTTATTACTCACTCTAGACTTATCCATTGCTGCTCGTCTGACTTTTTCTGAATACATATCAAACCCAAATGCATTCAAATTATTTCCACTAAATGGTTCAAGGTATACAATGGAAGTATATTCTTCTCGCTCTCCTTTGGGCGACATAACATAATCGGGAAACCCTTCTGCACGAATACTTGCTATATGATCTGCCCGTTCATCGGGTGCAATAGAAAGAGCAAATCCTACACCTAATATTCCTGGATAATTCTGCTCTAATGCAAGCTCTTCAGTGTAAACTTTAAATTCATTTCGATTGACTTTATCTGAAGCAAGAAACAGCCCTTTTATACCTCTAAGTACTTGCTGATATGTTTCCATCTGCTTTTGTATATTTAATAAGCTCTTATCAGTTTCTTGTTCAAAACGCAGTTGATCTTCCAAAAGAATCGTTTCCACTGCGTTCTGCCATTCTAAGATTGTTAATGAGAGACCTACGGTTAGAACAGCAATACTTAATGCAGTCGTTCGCGTAATACGAAGTACTCTTTCAGAAAAAGTTTTAATTTTATTCATAATAACTTTTATGTGCCTAAATACTGATTGAATTCAATGACTGATACCTTGGGATAAACTCAATCATCTCGCGTCACAAAATCAATAATGCTACTCAACAAGTATTTACATGAAGAATAATTTTGCGCTGACTCTTTGAATACTAAGCTATAATTAAATATATTAACAGTATTTCGCTAATACCCACTTAGTTACTCAGTGTTTTCAAAGCTTGTACATAAACTAGATATAGATAGCTATAACAGTAGACCCTATTTAAATAATTAGCACTACAATACTTATTTTTATATAAAAATTAAAATACTTAAGCTAAGTGAAAATGATGTGATAAATAGATGAACTTGTTTTACCTAAAAAAATTTCAATTAAAATAAATATTTAACTATGTCACTACAATTATAACTTCATTCTAAAACTTTCCTGTAAGACTGTTCTAATACCATCATAAGCAGTGTATGTTTAACAACTTAAGCATTATTGTGTACCTAATCACTCAATTCATTAAAGGCCTATTTATGTTAAAAACCATTGTGCCATTTATTTTTACTACCTTGATAGCCACTCTGCTTGTGTGTATTGTTTCTACCCAAATAATCTTAGCTGACGTGCAATCATTTGGGCTTAGTATTTCCACCGAAGTACGTTTTAATGCCACTATTCAAGATTTACTCGGACTAGCGCCTGCTTTATATCTATTAATTTCAATTGGTTTTTTAGTTGGTTTTATTATTGCGAGGTACGCTCATCAACTTATTGGGGGAAACAGAGCTATTTGGTATATTGCCGTTGGCATGACTTCTTTTCCTATAACTATGTATCTTATCCAATACTTTATGGGATTAACGCCAATCGCCTCGGCACGAACGCCTCTAGGACTCTTTTTAACGACTTGCTGCTGTATCATTTCTGCATGGCTATTTGCCTTTTTAACATCACATTCTGCTGCTAAACCTAGTTACTTGGGAAATAATAATGAACAATAATACCCTTACAATAAAAAAACTCTACATGAGCTTCTTTATGTTGATTACCAGTGCTATTACTTGTGCGGAAACACAAAACAAAGAATACAACGTATCAACGATAGTCGAAAATTTGAAATACCCTTGGTCGATCGCCTTTTTGCCTAATAATGATATGTTAGTGACTGAACGTATAGGCGCCTTAAGAATAATTAGAGATGGTAAGCTACTTGAAAAAGCCATTTCTGGCTTACCTGATATTTATGTCGATGGCCCCGCATGTTTATTCGATATATTGTTAGATCCTAACTTTGAAAAAAATCAAAAGCTTTATATCTCATACAGTGCAGGAACAGCCAGTAACAATTTTGTAGCCGTAATGAGCGCAACATTGCAAGGTATGACATTACAGCAAACAAAAGTGATATTTACAGGTTCAAGTAGAAATACGCCACATCATCATGGCGCAAGAATGACCTTTCTGCCTGATGGTACGCTTCTTATCACAGCGGGCGACGGCTTTAATTTTCGTGAACAAGCACAATCCCTAGAAAGCATGTTAGGGAAAGTATTGAGAATTAACACTGATGGCAGTATTCCTAAAGACAATCCGTTTGTTGGTCAAAATAATGTAAGGCCTGAAATATACAGCTATGGCCATCGTAATCCACAAGCTATTTTAGTCAGTAAAACGGGAGAAGTTTGGCTCCATGAACATGGCCCTCAAGGCGGTGATGAATTAAACTTACTTAAATCAGGCCTTAATTACGGGTGGCCTGCTATTAGTTATGGTATCGACTATTCAGGGGCGCTAATTTCTCCATTCACCCAAGCAAAAGGTATGCAGCAACCTGTTACCTATTGGATACCTTCAATTGCGCCTGCAGGAATGACTGAATATCAAGGTGACATTTTTCCACAGTGGCGAGGAAACTTATTTATCGCCGCGCTCGCAGGAAAAAGTGTGAGGCGTTTAAGCTTAGTTGATAATTCAGTGGTCAAAGAAGAAACGATGTTGGTTGAGCGCCAACAACGAATACGAGATATAAGAACCAGCCCTGATGGCTACCTTTATGTTTTAACGGACAGTAAACAAGGACAACTATTAAAGTTATCCCCTGCTCTATAAAATTAACTTTTCACTCGCCTTTATCATTCTGGCGGTAATCCACACAATTTAACAAGCTTTGTCCAAAATGATGTAGCTATATCTGTTTCACCTGGCAATGCTAGGTGCACTACCAGTATATTACTCGTTAATTGTAAAACGTTTATAAAGCTCGTCTAAATTTTGAATTTCGTTACATGATCATTTAGCTGAACAGCAAACTGAGCAAGCGCTTGTGTTGCCATTTTAATTTCTTCAGCGCCAATACCCGTTTGGTATGACAACTCTTTAATTTCAACAACTTGCTTACCTACCTCTGCCGCAACACAACTTTGTTCTTCTGCTGCACTGGCAATTTGTGAATTCATATCAATAATTTGATAAACAGCACTTTTTATCTCTGCTAGTGCCTGTTGCACATCCATTGTTTGAGATACGATAGTTCCGGCTTGACGACGGCCAATTTTCATTGACTCTACAGAAGCTTTTGCACTTTCTTGTACTTTACTTATTTTTTCTTCAATTTCTGCAGCCGACTTTTGCGTATTAGATGCTAAGATACGTACCTCATCAGCAACGACTGAAAAACCTCGACCAAATTCACCTGCACGAGCAGCTTCAATAGCGGCATTAAGCGCCAGTAAATTGGTTTGATCTGAAATACCTTTTATAACAGCAAGTATTTCAGTAATCTCTTCTGTGTTGTCAGCAAGCTCAGAGATAATAATAGATGTGTTGTCTAGATCTGTTTCTAATCCCTTCACACCTATCGAAGATTGCTCTGCTTTCAAAGTACCTTCATCAACAAGTAAGCGAGCAGCTTCAGTTGCTTCAGCAGCAACATTTGTATTTTTAGCAACATCTTCTGCGGTAGCATGCATTTGACTGATCGCTGTTGCAATTTGTTCTGTTGATTGACCTTGCTCTGAAATATTATTTTTTGTTTGAACTGAAATGGATGCTAACTCCTCAGAGGCAGTTGCCTGAGAATCAGCAGAATCTGATATTTGTTTCATCATGGTCTTAAGTTTATCAACCATGAGTTGCATTGCTAAATAAATACCGGTCTCTTTTCCTGTATGTTCAAACTTAATACTCAAATCGCCACCAGCAATTTTACGTGTGAGTATTTCTATATCTCTCGGTTCGCCCCCAATAGGCTTTAAAATTGATAAAGTAATCTTCCAACTCAGTAATATCGCCAAAATCACGGCTATTGCGACCAGTATGATCAAGTTATTAATTGCTGATTTACCTTGTGCTAATGAATTCTTGGTAAATTCGTTCGCTTTATTTGAAGCAAAATCCTCAAGCTTTAATAGTCGACTATGTAAATCGCGAATATGCGCCGCACCTTCATTTACTGTAATCTTTCTAGCTTTGACTCTTTTACCCTCTTTCATCAAAGCAATCACTTCATTTCTGATTGGTTTCCACTTAATGAAATTTTCTTTAAGTGCTTTTATCTCAGATTGATCACCTAGAAAACGTTCATTTAATACTGAAAAATACTGCAGTGCTTCTTTTTCAATGTCAGCAACATCTGCAACCGCGCTATTAATTTGCTCTAGTGAGTTTGCAAGTGCTACATCTTTCATTGATCGATGCATACCAGTTATAGAGCCTTCTACTTTTGCAATAGCAACACTAACTGTGAAGGGATGTTTGTAAAGTAATTCTGTGTAACTAGAGAGTGATTGCATCTGCTTAACAGCTATGGCTGTCATAATTAATAAAATAATAATAACGATAGAAAAAGCAGCCGCTAATCGTTTTCCTAGTGACAAATTGTCAAACATAAAAATTCCTTCTGTTTATAAATTAAATAACAATCGATTTGAAATAAAGTTCAGATGCTAAGTATCTTGTTAATATGCATACATTCATTGAGATATATTAGTATTCCCTATTGGGTATTTCTTATAAAATTTTTAAATTATAGTAATTGATAAAAAACCAACACAAGTATCTGCATTAATTTTTAAGTTTGATCATTAACTTTTGTTTAAAAAATAATTTAAAGGTTAATACTATATTGTTCGCTTAGCATCTAAGCCAAGAAATTTATCTACTGATAAAAAGCCTGGTCCTCGTGCAAAAATTACTAATAATGAAGCTGCCCACCAAGATGCAGGATTAATCCAATGATCTAATGTTGGAAAAACCGCAAGCTGAATAAACATTGTCATACCAATCAAGCCTAATGCTGCAAAGCGAGAAAACAAACCGATAATCAATAAAATTGGTAGTACTACTTCAACAACACCCGCCACAACAGCAAGTAATTCAATTATTGTTACCGTAAGTGAACCATCAACATAATCTAATGTTTGAGGATCACAAAGAAGTAATGCTCCGTCTCTTATTGGATCTGGACAAAAGAACTCATATTTAAATAGGTCATATTTATCAACATTAAATTGTAAAAAGCCATCCCATTTACTTAACCCTGAATCGAGAAATACCTTAGCCACCATAAAGCGAATGGATAATAACGCCAAAGGCTCTAGAAACCGTGATAACTGCTCACCCATTTGTACATACAATAATTGTAATTTTTTAATCATGGTCATGCTATTTCCTTATTTTATTTATTATTTATGTTTTTAATTTATTTTTTTAATTAATGTTAATTTCTAATAACTCATTTTGTAAGCAAGCAGTAAAAGCATCACTTACTTCAAAGTTTTCATCTAGCGCAATAGCGGCATCAAAAGCCTCCCCCAACGTTCTACCGGTACCTTGCAAAGCCTGCATAAGTGCAACCTCAGCAATAGAAAGTAAACGGGCTTGTACAGCACCTTGCAAACGCCATAACATCACAAAACCATCGGCTAATGATTCAGTTGTCACAGCATCATTATTATTTGTTTTTAACGAAACCCATTCAGAAAAGGCATTTTCTCTTACACTCAGCAATAACACACTTGGGTTAAGTTTTACTTTAAGATCAGTAAACTCAACTTCTTGCTCAATTAAGTGTGTAACATACTCTATGGTTAATGTTTCGCTTGAATCGGCACTCATCAAACTCATTAACCACGCATAATCTAAACGTGCGATATCAGCTAAGCTAACGTATAAATTAGCAAAATTTTTCTGAGCTACAACCAGGCTAAAAGTATCATTATCTTCAAGCTCACTACCTTTAACTTCAATATCTTTAATTAGCTCTGTAATAAAATCAGGAAAGTTCTTTCCATATCCAACCAAGGTGCCTTGCTCTGGTGGAAAATGGTCAACATAAAGTCGTGCCATTTTTCTAAAGTCATCACTACCTAGCTTTTTTTCGCACATAGGAAAATTAGCAGCTAAAGCATCAACACAGCCTTTATAAAACCCGTTGCGATAAACAGCCATTCGCTCTAAATGAGATGAATTTTCACAAAAAGGTGCCATTACACTAAGATCACCATGGCGTAAATAGCGAGTAAAAGCATCAATGTATTGAGTAGTACTCATTAGCGAATCATTTCTTGATGAGGCATATTTAAATTTTTTTGTCCTGTGCATTGGTCTAAATAATCTTGAGCTGTTTTACGTTCGCTCATCAGATCAGCAAACGACGGAATATTCGCATCTCGCTCAACCAATACAGGTGTTTGACCAAATAACCCTAACGCTTGTTCCAATAATTTCCAGACTGGTGGTGCAACTGCTGCTGCATGGCTGTCAATTAATAGTGACTGACCAAGGGTAGGATCGGGATCATGCCCAGCAATATGTATTTCTCCAACAAGATCAGCGGGTATCTGCTTTAGGTAGTTCAGCGCATCAATGCCTGTATTTTTACTGCTGATATATAAATTATTAATATCAATCAACAAACCACAACCTGATCTCCTAGCAGCCTCAACTAAAAATTGAGGTTCGTCCATATCACTTATAAAATCTAAATAGTTACTTGGGTTTTCAATTAAAATAGACCGACCAATACCTGACTGGTAACAATCAACACCATCAATTAATGATTGCAATGCATCTTGTGTTCGAGGTAAAGGCATTAAATCTGCAAAATATTTACCCTCTGATTTAGACCATACCGCATGCTCAGATACTAACACTGGTTGAAATTCATCAATCAGTGTTTTCACTTGCTTAGTATGATCAGTCATGGCTTTATGATCAGAGCCTAGCGAACCACCAACACCATGAAAACTGATATTATGATTTTCACGAACCGCTCTCAAATAATTTAGTCGAGGGCCACCGACAACAAAATAATTTTCAGTATGTACTTCAAACCAAAGATTATTATTTGAGGATGAAGTTTGCACAGGTAGTGATAAAATATCGTCAAGGTGTTCAGGTTTTAAACTTAAACCGGCACCTAATTTATCCACAGCAATAACTTGCTGAGGATAATTATTTTGGGAATAATGTAAATTATTAACCTTCAAGTGAACCTGTGCCATTAGGTGTTACAATTGATTCACATGTGCCTTTAGGTGAATATGTCCACGCATTCGCTTGGAAATCTGATGTTGAAGTGCCCTCACAACTAGTACCAGCACCTGCTTTACAATCATTCTCACCCGCTAAAGCAATGCCAAAACATTTATCTTTACGTCCACGAACTTTGTCACCCGCTATCCAGTTAGTAATTTGTTCTTGTACTTTTGGTGATGCCCCTTCTGCAACCGTTAATTGGTTATTAGGACCTGCCATTGCACCTGTGCTTAACGCTGCAACTGATGCACCAACTAATAAAGCTTTAGTTAAATTTACTTTTTTCATTTGTATACTCCTGATTAAAATATTATTTCTTGTTTCATCGAGGGTTATTAATGAAAAAAGTTAATAACAGTCACATTCTCAAAACAAGTACATTAAGGATAAGTCATATCCCTGTATTAGCAATTTAAGAGACCTATACTTATAATAAATCATTTCAAAGTAATTTTAATTAGTTGAAATTACTTGAAAATAATCAGTAATTATTATTCATTATCACTATTAATTTATAATTAAACAAAACTTTGCTCTATGTTACCTACCCTTGTTCACCCTTTATCAGTTTGTTTTTCTACTAACGCTTTAAAGGCGAGTATTTCTTTAGCACAATATTTCATCGTAAGTTCAAATTGTTTTTTTGAATCATCACTTATTGTAGTTTTAATGGTGTGGTCAACAATACTTGGTAAGAACAACAATGACTTAGCCGTTCTATCCTCGGGGTTTTTAATAGCACTATTTGGGATTTTCACATCAAGGCAGGTTAATAATTTAATATTTATATCAATACCTTGCTCAACTTCATCACAAAAGCAAAGAATGAAAATAATACCGCAGTAAAAAAAACAGATAATTTCATTAGAACCTCAATAAAGCTTCGTAGCACAGTAAAGGTGTAGATAAGCGTTAACTAACACTCGCAATAGTGACGTTAATTGGATGGTATGGGTGATTTGATTAGTAGAAGTAGTTGGTAAAATATATTTAATCAATTTAAACCTTACATTATATTTCTGACAGTTATATTTCTGATAGTTATGTTCATTATATTAACCTTGCATTGTTAATAAGCTCTTTATTTCTTTAGATTATTACTTAGATAAAAATAATTAAACTTCTTTTAATATTTGTTATGTTCAATAATAAAAAATAAAAGTATACATATAAAACAATAATAATCATTTAGTTAGAGCGTATCACTGAACAAATAAAGCACAACAGCAGGATAAATTTTAATCCAACGATAAACTTACCTCAGCATATTGAACTTTATTCACATATTTTGAATAAATAATTACGATTTATCGTTTCTTTTTATTCGTATATATTGCTAGGATGTTGGCAACATACTGTGATTAACACAACTATAAAAAATATAATAAAACACAAACAGGGGCATTATTATGCAACATTACCGTATAAACACATTAGCACTAGCCATTACTTTAGCTGTTAGCGCTCCAAGCATTGTAAGTGCACAAGAATCACAAGAAACAACCGCTGAAAACCTTGAACGCATTTCTGTATTAGGCTCACGTGTATCTAACCGTACTTCTACAGAGTCTTCTTCTCCTATCGATTTAATTGACGCAGATGATTTAAATAAAGGTGGTTTTACTGAACTTGGTCAAAGTTTACAAGCAACAGCACCGTCATTTAACTTTACGCGTACACAAGTTTCTGATGGCTCTGATTTATTCAGACCGGCAACACTGCGTGGCTTGCAACCTGATCAAACATTAGTGTTAATTAATGGTAAACGTCGTCATAATCAATCTATCTTTGGTCTGAACGGTACTGTTGGCGCAGGCGCTGCAGGCACTGATATGAACGCTATTCCACTAACTGCATTGAAAGGTGTTGAAGTATTACGAGATGGCGCTGCAGCACAATATGGCTCAGATGCTATCGCGGGTGTTATTAACTTATCGCTTAATAACTCTACTGGCGTTACCACTGGTTATGTTCAATACGGCGGTACAAGTGAAGGTGACGGAGATACCCTTTCTACCGGTTTAAACCGTGGTTTTGAGCTAGGTGATAATGGCGGATTCATTAACTTATCACTTGAATACCGTGATGCCGATGGTACTAACCGTGCTGAGCGCGATACTGGTGGCTCACTTGACGTAGAGCCTGGCACATTATCTGATGAAGTACGTTGGGGCCAAGGTAATTCAGCGAGTGAATTCACTTCGCTGTTTTATAATATGGCAATTCCTTTTGGTGATAACGAGCTATATTCATTTGGTGGCTACTCTGAGCGCACCGCGTTAGGGAATGGCTTTTACCGTAACTTTAACGAAGCGTCTAAAAACGTAACACAAGTATACAGCGATGGTTTTTTACCACGCATTTATAATGAAGCAGAAGATACGTCTGTTGCGGTAGGTTTAAAAGGTGATATTAACCCTGAATGGACTTACGATGTTTCAGCAGTATATGGCGAGAACCAATATGATTTCTCTTCTCGTAATACGTTAAATGCCTCTTACGCTGCTGAGTATTTATTTAATAACCCAGAAGCAAGCGATACTGAAATTGCCGCGAACTCAGGCCCATCTGGCGGTTATTCTGGTGGTTTCAGATTCGATCAAACAACGGTTAATCTTGATATTAACGGTATCGTGGATATTGGTCGTAGTGAACCGCTTTATGTGTCAGTAGGCGCTGAATATCGTAAAGAAAACTACGAAATCGTTGCAGGTGAAGAATCTTCATATGCGTGTGGTTTAGCCAATATGGATACCTCATATCCTTCGGTTAACGACCCTGAGCAATTCGCTGAATGTGGTTTTCAGGCTTATAACGGTTTACGTCCAGAGGCAACCAACGACAGTGACCGTAACAGCTACGCATTCTATACAAACGTTGAAACTATGATTAACGATGCTTGGAATGTTAGCGGTGCACTTCGTTATGAAGATTTCTCTGATGCAGGTGATGACATCATTGGTAAGTTAGCCACTCGTTATGAATTTAACGATGATTTTGCGGTACGTGCAGCGGTATCAACTGGCTTTAGAGCGCCTTCTCTTCAACAAAGTGGCTACACAGCGTTCACAACGAACTTAGGCTCAGACGGAACACTAACGCAATCATTCACAGCGACAACAGGCTCAGCATTCCCAAGTGCATTAGGCGTTGATAGTTTAGAACTTGAAACATCTAAAAACTTAAGTGCTGGTTTTGTTTATGATGTGAGTAGCGAATTATCATTAACCGTAGACTTTTACCGTGTAGAGATTAAAGACCGTATCAACTTAGGTAGTTTACTATCCGCTGACGATGTTGCCTTTAGTGCTGACGCTGTAACCGCTCTTCAAGCAACTGGTGCTGTACAAGCCAACTACTTTTCAAACTCAGTAGATTCAACAACACAAGGTGTTGATATTATTGCGTCATATCGTACCGAGCTTGATGGTGCTAACGTAGCAGTAACATTTGCAGGTAATATCAACGATACAACCATTGATAATGTTAACGCTTCTGAAGGTATTCCTGAAAGTGTTGCCTTAGATGACCTACAACGTAGCTTCTTAACTGACGGACAACCGGGCGAACGTGCAACACTAACCTTCGATTATGGACGTGACGCATACATAGCAACGCTACGCTTTAATTATTTTGGCGAAACTGATGTTAAATATTTCGGTAATGACCATATTTCATTACCTGGAGAGTTGTCACCAACAGGATCATTTAAACCAACAAGTACTGTAGAGTCTGCTGTGTTAGTTGACTTAAATGTAAGTTACAAAATTAACGAAATATTGTCACTTTCTGTCGGTGCTGATAATTTATTTGATCAAACACCAGATGAATTAGGTGACGACGAAGTACTTAACTTTATTACCAATGGAGCCTTTAAATACCCTGTACGTGCATTGCCTTACGGCTTTGACGGCAGAACGTATTATGCTAAATTAAGCTTTAGTTTTTAATGGCTAACACCACTCACTAAGTCAATAAGGCTCTCTGAAAAACGCAGTTAATTACTGCGTTTTTTTATGCTATTTTTTTGTCCTTTAGTGACAATATTTATTTTGCTAAAACAGACTAAATTACAATAATAATGCTTGCATGCTTGTAAATTGAGCATACAATCGCCATCTTAATAGTAAGCTGATTTGAAGCAGTAAATTATTAAAAATATTTTAATCTCTTAAAAACGTATAAGTAACATATAGGACTGACATGACTAAAAAATCTAAAGCAAAAAACACGGTTAATTCAACCGTAGATACTGGCAGAGGTGTTGTCAAACACAATGCACTAGCAGCGATGGTAACGTCTAAATTATTTAGACCGCAAGTAGTAAAAGCGAAGAAAGGCAAAGGTTCATTTAAGCGTAACAGTAAACATTCAGGACAAGAGTCCTATTTAATCGCCGCTTAAAAAGTTGTGATCAAATAGGGCTTTTTTTCAAAGCTAGTAAAACTAGTTCAGAGCAGGACAACAGAGCATTTATTTAAGGCAAAATGTTTCTTATAACGCTTTGCCTTTTTTGAATTAAATGAATGTTAATTAGCAACATGGCTTATTTAAACTAATATGAAAATATATGGATAGGTGATTACGTTGTTCGTTTAAAATTAATAAACGACAAAGAGAAAAAGCCAACAATAATCCTTCATTAAGATATGCCTTTAATTGGCTTATGTAGCTATTGTGCCATGAAAATTTAGATATAACGTTTTTAATTTGGTAGGTATAAGTGGCCAACCAATTTCTTTCGTTGCCCTACTCGCCTGCCAAAATAAGTGTTCGACATAATACACATCAATAAATTCAAATTCTTTAGGATGAACATCAATTAACTTTTGTTCCATGTAAGATAAATATTTTTGTGCTAATCCAATATTTCCGTTAGCAAATGCGGTACAGGTTGCATCAGCGAAGGCTTCCATTTTTGATGTAGTCATAGATTCGTCTTGATCATCCATCAATAGTTTTATCTCAGGAAATGTACAACAAATTTCATTAAGAAAACTTTGTACCACGTCATCATCATTCATTACTAATACCATTACTGAAAACTTTAGAGCGCTTTACCTATAAATGAGCCTATAGTAACGCCAAAAGCCATAATAAAAACCAACCCAATCAATGATGCTAGTACGATTAAGCCAGTTTTTGGTTTTTTGGTACCGAGTTCCACCAGTTTTTAAATTCATTAATCATTTTATTTCCTTATGATATCTAAACATGAAATTATTAATTCGAAAAATATTACTTAGAGACAAACAATAGTTGGTTATAATTAACGACTAAAGTGGAAACAGCAACTATTTTTTGTCCTGTTTTATTATATGAAATTTTAGAAAGATATGTAACAACTTCCATTTTGTAACAGCATACTCAAATAATTCAGGCGGAATGAAACCTGCTTGACCAGTTAAAAAAATTTGAAATTTATCATGTATAACTTCTGCTACTTTTTCTCGACATTGGTCTTTAAAGCCGATGACAACAGTTACATTTAAAAGTTACTTGCACTTGCCTAACATACCCACTTTTAAGTTTACGTTATTAGTAGTAAATAACGTAAGACATTGCCATTGAAAGATTTTATTTAATAAAAATTTTTATATCATTAAAACTAACAACACCGTATTTCTTTTAATATGAACAAGAACCGGAGTACTGTATAAATAAACTGATCACATAATAAAAGGCACTTAAAGTAGTAATAAATGAAAAAATGCCAATAACCTTGTAACCTTTTTGAAAATAAGGACATCTAAATAGTATGTTAGATAATTTAAATCACTCCATTAGGTAATGTTTATATACCTAAAGTGGCACTAGTGTAGTAGTAATAGAGGTGATATATGTGTAGTACGCCAAGACCAAAAACAAGCGTAAAAGGTAAAACCGGTAGTTCGGGTAGTGTGTTATCGAATTTAAATACTGAGTCTAGAAGCCTTTTTGCTGATCGGGCTAATATAGCTCAAGAACGACGTCATCAAATGGCAATGAAACAAAGAAATGATCAACGTCAATATGATGCTTCGATAAAAAAAGCTACAAAAGCGGTAAATAGCGATGTTAATAATTCTCAAAACAGCTTAAGCTATTGGTTACTAAAGGCAAACTTAAAAGACCTTTTTATTATGTTATTCTTCGGTACGTCAATACGAACATAGTTTATGTACTATTAACCCCTTATAAAATTTAACTACGTTACGTAATATACACCGTTATGACAAATACAGATAAAACACCTTCAGACTTACGAATAGCATCAATGGCACCTAATTCCTTCGCTGGGTCAGTGCTTAAGTTATTTGCTCCCTTGCTTGATAAATTGTTAGGTATTAGACGCTTACGCAGCATTTACGAATCCTCTGATTTACCCGGTTTAGATAAACAAGCATTCTCTGAAAAGTTATTGAAATTGTTAGGCGTTCAGGTGTTGGGTGGCGAAGATATAATAGCTAAAATCCCAAAGACAGGTCGATGTATTGTCGTATGTAATCATCCTTACGGTATGATTGAGGGTGTTATTATTGCCCATTTACTCACCGCCTTTCGTGCTGACACCAAAATAATGGCCAATGTTGGTTTACAAATATTTAAAGAAATTAAAGACTATTTTATCTTTGCTAATCCGTTAGTACCTAAAGCACCCATTAATACTTCTGCGATAAAACAGTGTTTTAGTCATATTAATCAAGATGGATTATTAGTTATATTTCCTGCAGGTCGCGTGTCTTTTTTCAATTCAGATAAAAAAATAATAACGGACGGTGATTGGAACCGACTTGCGGTTAAAATTGCGAATAAAACTAACACCCCTATTTTGCCTGTTTTTATTTCAGGTACTAATAGCGCTTTATTCCACCGCATGGGACGCATTTATTATCGTTTTCGTTTATTAATGCTAATTCGTGAAATGCTTAAATTACAGCAACACCGCATAACCCTAACAACAAAAAACTTAATTGAGCCTAAGCAGCTAAAAGAACTTGGTAGTATTGAAAAAATTAATGATTTTATACGATTACAGTGTTATTTAAATGACGAAGATTATCTCAGCCAATGGCCTGAAGACGATGAACAAGGATCTTTTAAAGACGTTATTCCTCAGGCTGACAGTGAATTAATAAAAGCGGAATTATCTCGCTTACCGGCTAAACAGCACTTGTTAGATTTTAAATCATATTCTGTCTACTACGGTTATCAACATCAAATACCTACTTGTGTTCAAGAAATTACGCGTTTACGAGAAATTACGTTTCGGACACTAAACGAAGGCAGTGGTGAATCTTGTGATACCGATAAATTTGATGCTACTTATATGCACTTATTTGTTTTTGAAAATAACAATGAAGAAATTATAGGTGCTTATCGCGTTGGTCAAACAGATCTTTTACAAAAAGACGGTGATATTTCACAGCTCTACCTTTCACAAATGTTTGATTTTCAACCTGAGTTTATTAATCAGCAGCAACCTTGTTTAGAAATGGGGCGCTCTTTTATTATAGAAGCGTATCAAAATAGCTTATATGGCTTATTATTATTGTGGAAAGGTATTGGCGCATTTGTTTGTCAGAACCCGCGTTATAGAACGTTATATGGCACGGTATCGTTAAGTAAATTATATGACCCACGTTCAGTCGCTTTAATTAATGATATTATGGTAACAGACGCTCATGGCGTTCAGCCTAAAGCCGCGTTTGTTGGTAAGCTTCATCCGGAAGTAAAAGATTTTGTGAATAATGACTCAGTAGGTATTTCGCAACTATCGTCGCTAGTTAAAGCGATTGAAGAAGACGGTAAAGATATTCCTATATTACTGAAAAAGTACCATAAACTTGGCGCTAAATTTCATTGTACGGGCATTGATTTAAACTTCAATCAAACCCCCGGCTTACTGCTTAGTGTTGATTTTCCTCGATCACCTGACAAACTATTAAAGATTTATCTTGGTGACGGTAAAGATGAGTACGTACAATATAGCGACGTTGATTAATTTGAATATGAATGCAGTTTAGTGGGTGATCATGAACTTGGTTTTACCAAAATAGTGAGTTAAACAAAGTTCAGTGCGCCCTATTCTTTCAAAAAAATTGAGCGGTTAGCACTATCCTTATCACCACATTGCACAGATAACGAAAATTTATCTTGCTCTCATATAACTTACCGTGGCGGGGGCTAAACCAAATGTTTGAGGCAGCGCTTTTGTTTGGGCAAACGATATTTGAGCGATCATAGCATAGTGATGAACGGCATGACTACCAGCAAACACTAATTCTCGGGCGATTGAGGTTTGTACATTTTTACTGGTCATCGACACTTCAGTTTTTAGTGGCAATAACGTGTTTAATTGCCTTTCACTAAGGTGGTTAATCCAATCTGATATTTCATTTAACTTATCTATCGCAAGTGCTGGATGTAACTCTAAAGAGGTACCTCGTCCTCTTTTATCATAATCAATTTCGTTATTATGCAAGCCTGATATTAGTGCAAGGTAATGATCAATGATATGTCGAATATGGGAGCCAGCCGAACTAATGAAGTTAGGAGATATGATAGCGGTGTAATCCTCTTGGGATACTTGATTGAGGTATAACTGGGCTTGTTCAATAATTTCTAACTGGCTTTTTATCATTTTTATTTATTTCCAATGTTTAAATTAACTAATACTATTTTTTCTTTCGACTTTTTAATATCGCTTTAATAAGGTCTTCGGGTACTTTTTTAGCTGACTCGGTGTTCGTAAACTCACCTTGAGAAATGCGAATGATATTTTCGTATTTACGCACATAATTTTTACACTCTTTACACATACTTAGATGCAGTTTAAATTTCAAGCATTCTATATAGGATAATTGATTTTCATGAAAATCATATAAAAAACCGTCAATTTCTTTGCAAGTGAGCATACCAGGAACATATTTAGACATTAATCGTCTGATCGTTAACATGCTAATTCACCTTCCAATTATCATCTAAATTGTCTTTGTTTTTTCCGCTAAAATAGCCTTCAACAGCAGTCTTGCTCTATGGAGTTGAGTTTTTACTGAAACTTCAGATATACCTAATATATTCGCGGTTTCTTTAGTACTTACTTCTTGGATGTCTCGAAGCAAGATAACGTTACAATATTTATCAGGCAGTTGTAAAATAAGTTCATTAAGCGACAGTTTTAGTTCATTTTGTTCAAATAACTGCTCAACATTATGCCCTATTCCTCCCACTCCCCCATGTACAGACCCTTGCTCAGAATTAGCACTAAAAACAGTACGCTCACCATATTCATTATAATGCTGAGTAAAGCTTTCAAAGGGTAAAGTGTTTTGTCTTTTTCTCTGTCTTATCAACATTAATGCTTCATTGACTGTTATACGGTGCAACCACGTTATTAAGCTTGAACCTTTTTTAAAAGCAGCAATATTTTTGAATACTTGAATAAAGGCTTTTTGCAAGGTTTCTTGTGCATCATCATCTGAAGTAAAAAAACGACGAGCTACAGCATACATTCTTTCACTGTATTGCCGCACCAATATTTCATAAGCTAAATCATCATTATTAATTAGCTTCTCAATAAGTTCATTTTCTTTCGCTTGCTCAAAAATTATAGAGGTGTGTACTTTCAACAATGTATAACCTTTTAAATTAATGAGCATAAAAATAACTATTGAAATAGAACGATTAAAGCCGAGTTTTATTTCATATAGATGAAAATTAATAAAAAATATAACTAAATGTTCATTAAATGCACTATTTTACTTAGATTTTATTGGCTTAACTACGCTGTGCCTAGTTTATCCTTATTTGAGCGCGCTATTTTCTGCTAATAGCGACAAGCTCTTTTTGGGTTTGAGGCCAAATAGAAAGCGTAATAAATTAAATGGTTTAATGATAAAAAGACAAATTGCACTGGTAATAGTAAATGATAGAACGAATAGCAGTATGATTTTAACCGCTATTGATGCTTCCAACCCAATGACATGATAGCCAACAACCACGATAACTGTTTGATGAAAGATATAAAAAGGATAAATTAATTCATTACTAAGGCGTAACCATTGAGGGGTTTTACATAAATAAAACTGTCCATAACCTAAAATAGTTAGCAGTGCCGACCATGCAACCAAACAACAAACTAACCACCAAATAGACCAACGTGCATCTAAGGATAAATACTCACTAAGATCGGGTGAATAGTAATACGCATAAAAAATAATGGTAGTGATCAGTAATATCATTAAGTTATAAAGTCGCTGTTCGCCTATCGCTTGCCAAATGCTTTTATTTTGAATGAAAACCATACCTGCGATAAAAAAGAAAAAGTAATAGCTAGAAGATGATAAGTTTTCAATTTTATTATCGTCGCTGGTAAAAGTTAAAGAAAAGTATATTTTTATCACAATAAGTAAACAAACAAGTAAAAACAAACCGGCTTTATATTTACTCAGTTTTACGACATTATTGATAATTAGCGCCCCAAATTTAGCGCTCAAAATTTTATTAATTGGAATGGCAAGCAAAGCAAAAATAATGAGATATTCGATGAACCAAAGGTGGTTAGTTTCAAATTTAAGCGCAAGTTTAGGAAATTCCTGCCAGTAAGATTGCAGTTGTGTAATATTTTCAATGTAAGTCTGTGGAGGTACCACTAATAATACCCCTACGATCAAAGGGATAAAAAGCCTTGTTATCTTGTTTAAGGCAAACGCTTTAGCACTTACTTTCGATAATAAAATTACACTACCTACACCAGAAATAAAAAATAAGATCGGTAATCTAAATTGCTCAAAATAGACCATAATATCATCAAGAACTTTACTTGAATCATTATTCATAATATGCCAATTATCACCATTAAAAGGCATACAAACATGATGAAGGAACACGGCAAAGATCAAAATTACTCTTAACCAATCTAATTCTGATAACCTTACACTGCTGTTAAATTTCATTGTGAACATTTCAACTTAGATCGTATTAATTGGTATGGTGTTGGGTTTAGTGATTATTGATTATTGATTATTGATTATTGATTATTGATAAACGAAAACATCATTAACAACACAAGTTAAAGATAGACAATAATTGGTTAAATTTTCGGGCTAAATAAAATAATCAACAGTACTTTTGTTAACTACCCTGTTGGCTATATTAAAACACCATAGCATGGTCAACTAAAAACCGACCATTTTGGTGCGTTAACACTATTTCAGCCACATACTCACCTTCAACTTTAGAGCAAAGCTGTTTCCAGATAATAGCGGCTGAATCAGGACGTTTAAGCACAGCAATAAGCTCTCGCTTCCCCCATGTGCCTTTTTCAGATTGATATTTTTCACATACCCAAGCTAGGTGCTCTTTGGTAACAATTGCTTTCGCTCTATCAGTAAAGTCTTGAACATGTTTTGCATGATTAATATCTGTCGATGCTTGCATCAAGTTATCCATAATAGGAGTCGCTATCGCTAATATTTCTTGATCCGACATTTTCATAAAATTCATTTAAGCTCCTTAGTACGATTAATCACTATTTAACGATGCTTTGCTGTACTATTTTTTTAATACGTCTTTTAATTATCTTTTGTTCACAATAAAGCTCCACAAAACCACCAACACCAAATGAAGCAATAACTAACAACCAATACAAAAGCCTATCAAATGAGTGAATATCAGAAATATAAAGGTATAGGTTAAATGGAATAACAAAATACCTGAGAGATAAATAAATTCACTTCAATTAGTGTAAAAAATAGCGCAAAAAAAGCATTGCAACTTTTATCGTTTTAAAAATGGCAATGCTATTAAGTTTATTCAATGTTTCGTGCTTAGCTCAAAGTTTACCGTTTATAGTAAACCCTTAGTGCTAATTATTGTCTATCGTCAATGGTATAACCATTTGGAATATTAAATTGACTATCATGGATTTGTTTTTCAGAAACTGATGTTACTTCATAAATATATCGAACACGCGCATCTTTTTTCCATTCTTCAACAACACCATCAACAATTTTATCCGCTTCATCTTTTATTATATTACCCAAAAAGCTACTTGCAGCATTACCTAGACCTTGAGAGAAATCCAGTGGTGTATCTGCACGTTTTTTCTTCGCAACAGGGCAAGCTTCACTTTTTTGAAACCACTCCATTTTGACAGATAGCGGATAACCTTCAATGGTTGATAACTTTTGAGTTATGCTATTAAACTGCATTTTGTCTGTTTTTTCTACATCACCACTAAACGCGCTAATAGCTTTATAACCATCTTTACCCAGTAACCGTACTAAAGCATTATTGTCACCAACAGTATCAAGGTAGTTATCAGTCGCTTTTTCATGCACTTTCCAAGCATGAGTCATTTCTGCTGTCGGGGTTGTCGTCCAAAATACAAATTGTAAGAGGTTAAGATCAACTTTACCTGCAGAATCTTTAAACTCTGTGACCCAAGTAGCCGTATATTCTTGAGCAGGCAAACCGCCTATTTGGCGCGTGCTGTTTGTTGCAACTACGGTAAAGTCATTTTTATCTAATGTTACTGCACAACCACGTTCTTCATAGGTTTCATATTCTTCTTCCTCTTCTGAAGACGCTTGAGTTTTCGCCATAAAATTTTCAAAGAGATCAGCACAGCCACTTAACTTACATTCACGATAAGTTTCTCTATCATGATCAACTTCCCACAGTAAATTTTCAGTCATACGGAAAATATTCGTAATATCGTAATCGGCCCACCCCATATAAAAGCTATCAAACTCTGCTTTTTGGTCTATTGCTCGCATATTCTCACGTGTATATACAGTTTGTTTACCCGTATGGTCTGGAAGATATAAGCCATTAACGCTAAATTTTGCTGTAACAACAGAGGTAGGATTTTTTGGTGTGGTATCAACTGGTGGCGCAGCACATGAAGCCAGAACACTTGCTACAGCTAAAGTAATAAGTTTACGGTTAAAAGTCATTTTTTTTCCCTAATATGAATGAGTTAATAACATTTTCACATAAAAGCCTAATTTTGATAAGCATTAAATTATATTTATTGTCAATACACCCCATACATTTACCAAAGATAATAGTTACAGCTAAACCAAAATAAATTAAATTAATTATAAGTGAAAATGAGCGCTTAATAGAACACATGAGTATGCGAAGAGTTAAGATGTATTCTGCTTGCTGCCATCTGGATTATTTCTTCGTTATAAAAAATAATACCAGTGACATAGCTACTATTTTATTTTTACTTAAATATACAGCCTAACTATTTTTTATTTGCTAAACGGTCAATAACAACTTTATGTTGAGGGAACTTATTGAGTAATTCTTCTCGGCTAACCTCAATCATATCTTCTTGTTCCCAACCAGGCGCAACAGCTTCGCTTACTAAACCATATGAACCAGAAGTTAGCTCTGCAGCTTTATAAGTGCCACCAGGAACGGCAAGTTGTAACTGCTGACCATTGAATATATCTGGGCCAACGACAACTTTTTCATAACGCCCATCAGGGTAAATCATATGGTAGGTAATTGGGGATCCCATATGATAAAACTCAATACCATCCGAATACTTGGTATGAAAATGATCAATATGATTATCTTCGGTCAACATATAAAATATTGCCGACATTGTTGTTCTTTCGCCACGCACAGTACTTACTTTATCTCTATGGTTGGCCTTAAATGTCTGACGAAAATACCCTCCTTCAAAATGATGTTCTAACGATAACTTTTCAATAACTTGTGCTTTAGTTAAGTGCGAAGTGGCATTATTCATAACTTTTTGGTTATCCTTTAGTGGTGTTTTTAGCTAGTATTCAATCAAGGTATAAAATTAATGTAGTAAACCTTTACTCTTAAGCCAATCCATCACTTTAATAGTTCCAAGTGAACAAAGATGTTTATCTTGATAGTCAATAAAACCTATTTCTTCTATTTCTGCATCTGGACAAAGTTCACCTTGGAAATCAGCAAAATAACACGTTAGTTTAACAACAGTATCGTTATTTTTACCGTCCGCTTGAGCTTTAAACGTTTTTGCATATTGAATCGAATTTGGCATTAAATCTACCGATATTTCTTCTTTAATTTCACGTGTAAGTGCTTGCTCATCAGACTCCCCCGCTTCTCGTTTACCGCCAGGAATATAAAACAGCAGTTTATCTTTTGAGCGAGCACTTAGTAGTTTTCCGTCTTGAATGTATAACCAAGCGAGCTTATCAATTTCTTTTTTCACAAATATTCCTATTTATATTAACTACACTAACTATCTGATTTCCCGTTGAAAGAAATATAATTAGCTACTATATTACAGAGTAAAACTGTAAATCACTTTTACTTTGCAATAATTTGTTATACACCTTACTTGTTTGAAAAATGCATTCGCTTCTTACCTTTAAAGTCGTGATATAACTTTTCATGTGCAACTTTTGAAAAGGTATCGGCTCGATCAGCGTATTGTGAAATCCAATTCACCAGCATTGCCAAATTGGCATCTTGAGCTGCCTTACTTTCATATTTATGTGGCTCCCAAGGCCGAGCTTTAGCATTTTTTATGCAAGAAGAAACAGGTAAGTTTAGAAAAATAATTTCGTCTGCTTGCTCAATGACAAGTGCTAATAAGTCGGCATAACAACCTTCAATTACCCAGTTATTGTGGGTTATTAAAAAGTCATAAAGCAATGTACTCGACTCGGTAATAGGCAGTCGCTCTGGTGGTGTAGTCGGTTTCCAAGCAATAGTGTCTAAATCTAAATGAGCAAGATCATCGTGTAACGCTAACTGTTTTGCGAGCGTTGATTTCCCCGATCCTGAATTACCAAAAATAACAACTTTACTCAATATTATTCCTTAGCGCCTAAACACTGCTAAATGATTTACTCTGATTTTTTTGCAATATTACATCTAACTTATTTGGGCTTCTCTTCATTAATTAACATATTAATAAATTTTATAAAACGCCTTGATCTAGTTTCGGTTTTTTTCGCACTTATTAAACCATGAGCTATAACATAGCGACTTGATTTAGTTAGTTTTTCAAAAAATATTTTTGCGCTTGGGTTACGATCTAGTGCAACTAGAAAATCGGTGGGAACTTCTATTTCACTGACAACATAAGCATTTTCCCAACGACCATCCGCTTTTGCCGCGCGAATATGCACAAGACCTGGCTCCATCATTAAGTTTTCACGTATCAAACGTTCTGCATGCTCGGTATTCCTCTTAGACCAGTTACTTCGTGCGGTTCTTGGCGTAATACGTTGAAGATAAGCTTGCGCATCAATTGATTTTTTAACACCATCAATCCAACCCCAACATAGCGCCTCGATCACGATATCATTCCAAGTGACACTCAAAATACCCGTGTTTTTCTTATATACCTTAACCCAAAGTTCGCTTTCAGACGCGTGATTAGCCTTAAGCCATTGGTTTAAATCTTTTGGTATTAAGAATGTTTTTATTTTTAGCAGATCAGGCTCTGGCATCTCGTAATAACCTCTTTGGGGTATAGCCTTGCGTAGTGGTTAAAGTAACTCGTTATATCAACAAATAGTGATTATCGCTAGCTTCTATTTGTTTAAAAAAATAAGCTTATTGAAGTTAATAATTTAATGAATGTATCGCTTCAGAAACGGTTAAAAAATTGATTTTCGTAAGACAAACTGAGACCTTGTTGAATTCATGCGCCCGGATCAAGTTTACAGCTTCGTTGGTTGACAAAGTTTTGTCTTGTGCAATTAAATCAAGCTTCCCTGAAGTAGACTTCATTAGGTAGCAGTTACCTGATGCATCTATTACATAATCATCATCAGTAAAAATAAGTGCACTACACTCTAAACTGAATTTTTCAAATGAATCTAAGTAAATAAGTTCATCATCACCATCAAGTTTCAACATGCATGGCCACGAAATCATAGCAATTACCTTAATATATTTTACAGCCAAAATAGGCTAAATTAGTGGTTTAAATGTAACACTCAATAAAACGCTTTCACTATGTTAAATTTTCTTATCTACTTAACCTGAACTCGGTTTAAGATGTTTTTAATCCATTGAAATAATTACTAATAAAATTTAACTTTTACTCTAGCTTGATAGTTTTTCTTTCTTCAAGACAAATTTCGCATCAATAGCTAGTCTATTGCAAGTAAATTTAACGATGAAGCAAGTAAAAGTAACTGTTAGAGAAGAATATATTAAGCCGAGCTCAGGTTACTTATTATTCAATTGCCCATTCGACTGCTTTTTGAGCATGAATAGCGGTAGTATCTAGCAAGGTAACATTTGTATCACTTTGCTCGATTAACATACCAATTTCAGTACAGCCAAGAATTACCGCCTCGGCGCCACGATTAGCTAAAGAGTTAATAATTCTGAGATATTCATCTTTAGAAGATGAAATGGTATTTCCAAGGCAAAGTTCTTTATAAATAACATGATGAATAATTTTTCTATCTGTTTCATCAGGAACTAACACAGTTAAACCATAATTATCTTTTAGTCGCCCTTTGTAGAAATCTTGCTCCATAGTAAAAGCCGTGCCTAATAGGCCAACCGTTTTAATTCCTTTTTTAACCAAAACTTCAGCGGTAGCATCAGCTATATGCAATAAAGGGATATTAATCGCTTCTTCTATCTGGGGAGCAACTTTATGCATGGTATTTGTGCAAATAAGTAAAAAATCGGCACCAGCACATTGAACATTAATAGCAGCTTGTGAGAGTATTTTTGCAGTACCGTCCCAATCACCAGTGTGTTGTAACTTCTCAATGGAATCAAAATCAACACTATACATAGCAATTTTTGCAGAATGCAGGCCTCCTAAAGCCTCTTTAACGCCTTCATTAATCTTTCGATAATATCCAACTGAGCTTTCCCAACTCATACCACCTAAAAGACCAATTGTTTTCATGCGACCTCTCAAAATACGTTAACAATATAACGAAACTATACAGTTTCTCACTTAGCCAAATATCAATGTGACATGCCAGATTCAATTTTTAAATACTTACCTTTACCGAAAGTAATGTAATACAAGGGTAATAAAAGCAATGTTATTATATTACTCGCAAAGGAATTTTTAATAGCAATGCCATTTTCAGTTATAGCGTGTACCGGAAAAGCTTGACTTGAACACCAATCAATTTTTGCCTGAAGGTTTTTAGTATCATCGGGAATTTCAATCGATTGTACAGACCCTCTTGTAATTGTTGCTACCTCTACACCATCTGCAAATAACTTATAGTCTCGCACCATATCTGCAAGCTGCTTTGGTCTAAAAACTTGGATAATCATTTGTGCTCCATATTGGCTATATACTCCATAAAATAGCAAGGATAATTAGTTATAACAAACAACGACTAAGCAAGAGCCAACGCTTTTCACATTTTACATAATTTGTTAAGCCGCTTTTTCTTCATCTCGAAGCGTTAATACTTCAAAACCAGTCTCTGTCACTAAAATAGTATGTTCCCATTGTGCAGATAGTTTCTTATCTTTAGTCACTACGGTCCAGCCATCATTTTTAATTTTTACTTTTTGCGAACCCTGATTAATCATTGGCTCTATGGTAAATGTCATTCCCGCTTCAAGCACTAAGCCTGTATGTGGTGTTCCATAGTGAAGTACTTGAGGAGCTTCGTGCATTTCTTTACCGATTCCATGACCACAATATTCTCGAACGACACTATAACCAGAAGCTTCGGCATGTTTTTGTATCGCATGACCAACATCACCCAGTGTTGCTTTTGGTTTTACTACCTGAATACCTTTCCACATAGCTTCATACGTTGTTTTAACTAAACGTTTAGCTTCAGGACTAGCGGTGCTAAGTACATACATTTTGCTTGAATCACTGATATAACCATTTTTCTCTAAGGTAATATCAATATTTACAATATCTTTGCTTTTTAATTGAGAGATATTATTAGGTACACCATGACAGACAACATCATTTACCGATGAGTTAAGTGAATATTGATAACCATACTGGCCCTTACTCGCAGGGCGAGCATGTAATACATTAACAATATAACTATCGACTTTAGCATCAATCTCTAATGTTGTTATCCCTTCACAGATAAAATCATCAAGCATTTTAAATACTTGAACTAAAAGTCTGCCTGACTCTCTCATAAACTCAATTTCTGCATCAGTTTTTAACATTGATTTATTCATGTAAAAGCTCCGCAATAGTAAGTTTTTCTTTCAATAATTGCTTTTTAATGACTTCATGATAAGTAAGTGTTGGGTTTAACTCAGCTAGCATACCTAGTTTTATCCAGAATTCTGCTTGTGAATTGATAGACCTAGACATGACATTGCTCGACTTTCTAATTTCTTCATGCAATTCGTCTGATATTTTCACGATTCCCATTATACGCTCCATATATGATTCATATACAAATCATATATTCGTAAAAATAAAATGTCAACGTAGTTAATTGACTCTTCACTAACAGAAAAGTGTTTACTAGCCCTAATATGAGCATTAATCACAGCCAACTATCATTTGTACTTAACACTTTAATTTAATATTTTCATTATAAATTTAATTATATTTTAGCTGAAAAAGAAGCCATGATCTCATCGCTAGTCACCTCTTTGGTTGCATTTGAAAAACAATAATAGTTAGGTCGCATATCACTAAAATATTGCATATCCATTGCTAACTCTTTTAAGTTATGAAATATCCCTACCGGCATATTATATTCACCTGTAGCTTTAAATTTATAAAACAGATGAGTGCCACATTCATTACAAAAACCTCGGGATGCCCAAGATGATGACTCATACATTTTAACTTTATCTTCACCTTCAATTTTTACGTTAGTTCCATATTTAACCGCAAAGAATGGCCCTCCTCCCTAAGTTCTACATGATTGGCAGTGACAAACTGTAAACTTAGGATCAACCTCTTCAACGGTGATTGTTACAGCAACACAAAGACAATTTGATTTGCATTGTTTATATTTAACCTATTTATCCCTTCGCTCGATAATCTGGTCGTATTCTTGACATCATATGTACATCTAAATATTTGCCCGATTTAAAGGCACTTAATTTTTTAGTGCCTTCTATTTCAAACCCAACTTGTTCATAAAGTGATATCGCAGCTAAATTATCAACGTGTACTTCTAATTCTAAACGCACTAAGTTAAGCCAATTATCAGCTTGATTTATTGCCTCAAGCATTAGCATTTTACCAATTCCCTTACCATGAGAATCAGGATGAACAGCTATAGCTATACTTGCCCCATGCTTCTCTCGAATTTTATTTTTCAGGAAAATAGTTATATGCCCAACAACCCGAGATTGACTCTCGACAACTAAAGTATAGTTATCTGGACTATTGAATAAGTTTTCAACTATATCTGCATTGAGAAAAGGGAGCTGAGAAGTGTTCTCTAAAAGTGATGGGAAATTATATATTTCAAATAAATCGTTGTTATCTGAACTAGCTAACCGTCTAATTTTCATTTCCAAAATAGATTCCTACACAAATTTACAATTTGCACATACCATAGCAATAAATAACTGGAAATTCCTTACTAATATGTGAGAGCTAAAACAGTAAAATCTTTTAGTTCAATAGCAATTAGAATCATAGATGCTAGGACACATAAACAGTGACAACTTAACTATAAAAATAAATTTATTAAATGTTATTTTGATAGTTTTCATCGACTAAGTTTGAAAGTTCCATTTGAATGATTGTCCTGATAATGTGAATGATGAGCTGCTCACCTTGAGATGAGCGAAAATATGAGACTAGATACGTGAATCTCTCTTTGGCATAATTATAGTGTATTCAAGAGGAAATATTTAAAGCCCAATCAGTTCAAACAAACATAAATTGATGATTAATTTATCTGAACAATAGCCTTTAAAGAAGTAAAGACTAACGGCAACTTTTAAATAAAATTTAAGATTACTACGCTTATCGAAGAAGTGAAAAATCGATGTGTTGATAGACTATAAGTAGAAAGTATATTACGCAGCTACGTCAACTAGGCTTGATTCAACAACTGAATTTTGAACCGCTTTCAACCAACCATCAACATCCATATTTAACGGCTTGTTCATCACTTGCCCTTCTTGTTTATTGGCATGTTTTTCTTGGCAGATCAAATTCGTATTAGTTAAGATATTACTCTCAATATGTTTTTTATCATCACGAAACGCAAGTGGATTTGGTGATATAGCATTAGATAGGTGCAAGGAAGCTAAGTCATTATCAATAATCAATTGGCTTTGGTTATAGCGATTAATTTGTTGCATGTTTTTTAATGCTAACGGTGCTTCATCTGGCAGATCAAAATGTTTTCTTAACGTTTTATTGTTAACTTCTTTTATATCTGTTGACGTACCATCAATTGGTGCAGACTTTGGTAGGATAAATTGGCTTTGCTCTCTAACATCATCACAAAGCATCGCTAACATTAAAGAAAAGTCTGAACGTCTTGACTGATGCACACATTCGTTTAACTGCTCACCTAATTGCAATTCATGCAATAAAGGCTTTGAAGCTACCGAATTAGTGTTAACTGTGTCATCTACAACGTTTACAGCCAAAGGATTATCTCTTCTTTACAAAACTATAATTAAAAATTTAAGGTTAAAAAATTTAAAAAAGTTGTTGTTAAATAATGTTATGTAAAGAAGTTATCGACCCAAAAATGTAAAGCTTTAGTATTAATTTAATAAAAATTTAAAATATTTTTCTTTCGTACCACAATAAAGATGAGCTGATGAACAATAACCACCAAAACGTCAATTTATCAATAGGTACGTAGCTGACTTTGTTTGCTATTTTTAATGAGTTTTTATGCGCTAAGTGACTCGCTTCATGCTTCAATAATTGTTGCCAAGTTAGCCAGTTTTGTTGTGAATACACAAATACTGATTGGTTATTTAAGCGTATATTATTTTGTAATGGAGCACTGAGGTTGACTTGATTAAAGTCCGTTTTTTCATCCGTAAGAGCAAAGTTATACCAACCTAAATGATCACTTAAATACACGCCACAATAAGCAGACTCTAAAACAACTGATGGTAATAAATTGATATTTTTAACTTGTAGATCACTGACGTCATTCCCATTTAGTTGTGCGCACATTTGTTGTGTATCACCTTGGTAATAAATCTGGTCTATAGGTGATTTCTGAAACCCTGATTCTTGCGCTGAACGTGCAGTATTTTCAATAATATGCTGCCAATAGCGACTATAATGACTTTTATTATCAGATGTTAGCCATTGGTAACTGCTATTAATTAATGAGAAAGTCGCCGTGCCTAAACCATAATTATGTGCAATCGCCAACGTTTGACTGTCATTGCCTTCAACAAACACCTCACCGTTAGCTTTAGGTAAAATTGCATTGGTATAGGATAAAGTATGTTCTTCTTGGCTATGTAACCAACGCGGTATAGTGGTTAACCCTTGATTCACTTTTGTACTTAATGGCCATGATTCTTGTGAAAAAACACGCGTTAATAATGAATGACTTAACACTTCATTAGAAGATAACAGTAATTCATCATCGACAATAATAATTAAACCTAGACCATTTTTTACCGCAATCTCAACTTGTTCAATTTCTTCCTTTTTTAAGGATAAAACGGCACGACCATCCATATAAAGTAAGTCAGTATCTTTCAACCAAGTGCTTGTAAACACTTTTTCAATCATGTTTATGGTACTTTTATCCGCCTTATTTACATTAGATATAGCTTCTACATCGGTAGTCGCATTAACAACTTGTTGAATATATTTATTTTTACTCACTTGTGTAAAAACTAATACTTCTTCGCCCTGCTCTGCTAGCCAATTTTTTAAATGTTTACTTTCAAAGGAAGCTGCCGACTGCTTGATAACAACTTTTATTTTTTCAGCTGAAGTAACACTAAACGATACCGGCTCTGACATTAGCAACGTTTGATCATCGTCGAAGACTTTCAACTGATAAGTAAATAAACCTTGGCTTTTTAACGAAGCCGATAAATTAAAACGTTCATTATGTTTAATTAAAAATTCATCAACAACTTCATCATAAACATTTGATAAACTTATTTTAAAAATGCGTTCTTCATCTTGCTTTTGTGCTCTGAATGTTCCAGCAATATAAAAAGGTTGCCCTAGTACTAATTGTTTAGGCCAGTTAAGTTTTACCGGACCAGTTCGAATACTTGAAGGGTAAAAATTAACATTAAATTGCGGTTTACTTGGGTCTTTATCCGTTGTTGAATTAATCAAGCTCTTCAATATTTGCCACTTTGGTGACGCCAAGCCGTCGCCATAAACACTTAACTGAGTAACTAAGGGTTGGTACACCAATATTTCACCTACATTCTCAATGAACAACGGTTTAGTTAACGTAGATAAATCTAATGAAGCTTGCCAATTACGTGGCGAAGATAAAAGAAAAAACTGTGTATTATCATCCTTAGGTATTGATTCAATTTGTTGCTGGCTTGTTCCATAAGTTAATAACACGGCTGAAGTTTCGATTTTAGTTTTTATTTTTATATCACTGATCAAGCCAATAATCGCACAAAATGAGAAAATATTAAGTAAAACAATCCCAACAAAACGGCGTGAATAAGTTAAGCGTTGATAAGCTGAAAAAATTGTAATGCCTAAGATAATAAAACTAACCATAATAAGCGCATATTCAATAGCGATAATATGGCTTGGTAGGGTTAACTGTAGGTTTTCCGTTATATTAAAAATCATGGTTGCACCGACAAAAATTCAGCATACTGCTGAGTTAAAGCATCTCTAGCATGGTAAGGCTTTCTCAATACCTGCGGTTTTGCATTAGGCTCAGGCAGTAATTGCCAAATTTTTTCGGCTAAGTCAGCTATACACAATTGACAATTATCAAGTTCAAAACTATTAGCGAGTAATATTCGCTCTATGATAGCCACATACTTTATCAATACAGGACGTTTATCAAGTAACGCTTCAAGTTGATTTTTTACATTGGTAATAAGCTGTCGATCTGTATTAGAAAGCAACATTTCTTTTGACGTTGTCGCCTTATTGTTCACACGACTTAACAACCCATTTAATAAACGATAAAATTTATTTAACTGACTTTGTTCATTATCAGTTAAGTCTATGGTTTGATGGTGTTGATAGCTTAAAATATCATTTAAGTCACCTTGATATCGCCGCTGTTCAGTCACTGGAGGTGGTTCAAACCCGAGGCGTTTAACATAAATACGCTCTGCTTTTTTTGCCATGTTTAAATACTTTAATGCTTCTTCTTCATAAGGAAGCGCTTTTTCAGGTACTGATAACATTAAGTGCGACTCTGCTTGCCACATATTAGTGATAGAACGTTTCATTAAAGCTTTAGGGTCTTGGCGTGCCATAATACCAATATCTGCTTCTTCATGATTGTGCCCAAATTGACTAATAACCTCACTACTACCTGACTTATCTGTACCAAAGCCTTTCATTGCAAAATCATCACTGGCATGGTGCTCACCTTCATCGTGAGGATGTTCTTCTACTTCATCATGATTATCTTGATTCGTGGCAGTATCCGCTAGACTCGAAACTTGCTCACTTGCTTCATGACTCATGGCATGGCTACCGCCGCCATCTTCTACTTCATCACCCAAGTACTGGCCATACTTTTCTTTCAACTCACGCTGAGCAATACCTAATAACTCTGATTTTTCAACAAATTGTTCCGTAGTTAACTCTGTTTTATCATTAATAAGATCAATTGTTTCAATAATAATTTGTCGCTGACTTTTAAAATATTCAGGCATAAAATCAAGCAATGCACCGTCAAACATCACAGCCTGATCTTCATCTTCAAGCCAACGTATTATTTTTGTTATTGACCGTGTTATTTGTGCCTTTGGTTGGCGGTTATCCCATGCTTTGACAGTAAAATAAAGCTCATCACCTGGCTCCATACCCAATTTTTCTAACTGCCAATTAATATAATAATGATCAACACCGTCAATAATGTCAGTGGAATCAAAATTAAAAGTTTGATCTCTAAACTTAACCGACTCACCTGAGCCTTTGGCGATAGAAGCTAATATTTCAACCTTAGCAACATTATAATCATCAGTTATTTTCACCTGTGTTAACACGTCAGTATTACCTTGTGTCGCAATTTCAGTAATCGTTTTATTCGGGCTAATAATAGTAATTTTAGCGTTTTGATCTTTAACTATTGTTAAAGTATAAATCTCAGATAATAAGGTCTCAACGCCGTTAACAAGAATGCCTAAACGATAAACACTTGTATAATCAGCGGCTTTTTCTAGGCTATAAAAACCTTGGTTTTCTTTGGTAAAATATAATTTTTTATTATCTGAAAATTCAATGAAAACATTATCGATTGTGGAATTAAAAGCTAATTGCCAACGCAGAATTGAGCCCTCAACAGCTGACACATTTAAATCATTTTGCTGGCGGCTTTGTAACTTGGTGTAACTTGGTGGTGTTATAAGGACTTCATGCTGTGTCAATAAAAGTGTTTGGCTAGTCTCTGCCGTTTTATCTTTACTAACAGTTACCTTAATAGCGTCATTCCCGCTTGCATTCAGTAATGGTAACCATAGATGACTAAAATACATTAATAGTAAAATTATCATCGCACAAGCACATGACACCAGACTATTTTGATAAGATATTTTAGGGTAAATTGCACCCTGCTTATCGCTTAATAAAAGTTCAATACTACTAATTGTTTTTTGTTTTTGTAATGTCTGTAATATTGAAAGTGAATCGTCATCTCGAGTGACTAGTTGTGCACTTTCTTGTAGTTCAGGGTATAACCGGTTTAAGTGTTGTAATAAATTATTTAACGTTAGTTGTTGATAACTTGAAGATTTAATCCTTATCCAAATAATTAAAACAAGAGTTAGCATACTTATTATGATGAGTAAAATAAGAGGTGTGTTTATATACATCCCCACGGTTAACAATATTATTAGCCATGGCAAAAAATTAACCACAGTATAGCAATGCCATCTAACTTTTAGTTGTTTCACTACAGCATTAAGTTGAACGTTAATCGAATTTTCTGCGTTATTATTATCAGACATTATCCTTACCTCTCAATGTCTGAGAAATAAGTATGTCACTAGAATGACTGACATTATCTGAGTTAAACGCTTTATTTAGCTTACTTGGCTCCTGAGTTTTTTTAAACCTTTCACTTAACAAGCGCTCAAGCGACCAGAAAAGCACTAACAGTATGATTAATAATTGAGTAATAGATTCGTTTTTAAATGATTTCGTATAATTACCTGCATAGTGCTCTTTATTAGGTTCTTTATAATCATCTTTATTAGCTAAGGACGATGCAATAGCAGGGTTTTCATTGATAAGCTGACTCGTTATTTGTTCATCGCTTAACTGTTGCTGCATTTGGTAATCTTTTATTGCTTCATCTATTAATAGTGACATCAATACTGATGGAAACGTTATTTTCGTCACAAGTTCATCCCAGTTCACTAAATGAGTCACATTAGGCTCTTTCGCATGCGTTATATCCGCAATTAAGCTTGTTCCTTTTTGAACTTCTTGATTAATAAACAAAGGAATTGGCGCAGAGCTTAAATATAAAATCGAATCATACTTGCCTGTAATATTATTATTATTATGAAGCTGATCACCTTTGGATGGTTCATATTCAAGAGAGTTATCTTTAGGTAAATCATCTTTACCCTGCTCATCTTGAAATAGTTCATCGTTAAGTTCATCAGAAAGTTGAAACCTAAAGGTTAACTTCTCAAGCTTAGTGGCTTGAATAATAGAAAGAGCAACCCTTAAAGCCGATAAATATTCATTAGTATTCTTATCACTAATAACCACTACTGATAGCGTTTTATTGATTAATGACTCCATTGAGTCGGTTATTTCTTCTTCAGATAAGTGCTTAATATCCCAAGTAATATTATCCGGTAAATTAACTTTACCGCCGATAAATTGTGATAAACGATTAGTAGTATAAACCTTGATATTTACGTTATTAGGTAAAGTTTTGGCATAGTTATTAACAAGTAACCAAGTATTTTGTTGCTTACTTTCTTTTAAATAATTGCTTTTATTAGTATTGGTGACCGTATTTTTCCAAGTAACAATTTTATCACCGATTAATCGTTCAACCCCTGCTGATAAAAGATAAGTAGGCACATTTTCAGCTTTTAATGCTAGTGTCTTTAATTCCGCTTCAGTTGCATTATTTAGCCAATCATTAGTAATTAAGATATTACCTTCAGTAGCGCCATCAGTATTACTTCTATCATCATAATATAGTTGAGCTAACAGTAGCACCGAAAAAAGTAGCATAAGTAAACGACAACATAATAATAAGCGCTCAACTAAACGTATTTCATTCATTTTTACCGGTTTACTTAATTGAATTAACCAAATATTACCAAAAGGGACTAATTTCCCCTTACTTTTACTGAATAAATGAATAATTAACGGTACAAGTAAACTCAAAAGCGCAAGTAGCATCCAAGGCGATTGTACAAACCAGTAGGCTATTGAAGGGAATATCATTTAATAACAGCCTTATTTCTCATCGTTAGAATATCAAATAAGGTTTGATCAAGCGGTTCATCTATATTAGCAATAAAGTGTTTCACTTTGTTTTTGGTTAATCTAGTCAGTAAGTCCGTTTGATATTTTTGCTTTTCAACATAGTACTTTTCTTTAACTTGATTTGCAGAAACTAACACTTGCTCCTTGCTTTCTAAATCTTCAAATCGAATCGCACCTTTATAAGGAAATAGCTCCTCATCATCACAAGTTAATTGAATAGTAACAACGTCAGTTCTGGTATTACTGAGTTGCCCTACCAGCTCAACAATTTCATCACTTTGCTGATGAAAGTCACTAATAACAAAAATAATGCCGTTACTTTGTAAACGACCTAATTGATTCATAACATGTTCAAGCACAGGAAAAGAATTTTGTGCTTTTAATCGCGTTAATCCTAAAAGAATTTTTTGCCAATGACGTTCGCCAGATAACGCAGGAAGAAACGTTTGATTATCGTTATTTAAGGATAAAAAGCCAACATTATCACCTTGCTTTTGGGCAAGATAAGCAGCCGTTGCGATTAAACACCGTGCATAATCAAGTTTATGCCATGAGTTTTCATTTGAGCTGATCTGAGATCTTTGTAACATTGAAGCACTGGTATCTAAAACAAACCAAGCATTAATATCACTTTCTCGTTCAGCCTCTCTGACAAAATACTTATCTGAACGTGCAAATAGCTTCCAATCGACTCGCGACAAGTCATCACCAGGCTCATAAACACGGTATTGGCTAAACTCTATGCCAACGCCTCGCTGAGTACCCGTATGTAGGCCATGTAAAAAACCTTGTGCTAAGGTTTTAGCAACTAAAGGTAGGTCTTTAATTCGAGATAATGTTTTTGGATCAACAAATTCATGCATTATAATAACTTAAACCCAACCTATGTTAACGGACTAGTAGGTTTTGGTACGCTTAATAATAAATCACTAATAACATCATCTGTTGAAACATTGTCAGCTTCCGCTTGAAAGTTAAGTAAAATTCGATGACGTAAAACAGCAGGTGCAACAAAAATAAGATCGTCTAAAGTCATCGCATAACGCCCTGACAATAACGCCTTAGCTTTAGCACATAACACTAATGCTTGCCCTGCTCGAGGTCCTGCCCCCCAACGTACAAACGAATTAACTTTGTCAGACTTAACAAGATCATTATCGCTTGAACCGGGTCTTGTTGTTCTAACAAGTGCACTCACATAATCAAGCAAGGCATCAGATACTTCAACTGAGCGTACAAGTTGTTGCAATTCGAGTAATTCTTCACCTTTTAATACACGTGTTAAGGTAGATTCTGCGTTACCTGTGGTTCTTTTCAATATTTCTACTTCTTCGGCTTGGGTTGGGTAGCCCACACGAATAAACATTAAAAAACGATCTAATTGTGCTTCTGGTAAAGGAAAAGTGCCCGCTTGTTCAACCGGGTTCTGGGTTGCTAAAACAAAAAATGGTTTAGGCAAAGCGTGGCTTTCACCCGCATAGCTCACACACTTTTCTTGCATTGCTTCAAGGAGTGCCGCTTGAGTCTTCGGTGGCGTACGATTGATTTCATCCGCTAACAAAATATTGGTAAAAACTGGCCCTTTTTGAAATTTGAAAAAACGATCACCACTGCTATGGTCTGTTTCTAATATTTCGGTACCAATAATATCACTCGGCATTAAGTCTGGTGTGAATTGTACGCGATTAAAATTTAGTTCTAATGTTTGTGCTAACGAACTTACCATTAGCGTTTTTGCCAAACCGGGCACACCTTCGAGTAAACAGTGTCCGCCTGCTAAAATACTGATTAATAATTCTTCCATCACAGTTTTTTGGCCAACAATTACTTTTCCAACTTCATCGATGACTTGAGAAAGTTTATTTAATGTTGCAGTAATCTCTTGTTCGTTCATTCTTTCATCCATTGTTGTACTGTTAAGCTGTCATTGCATACATAACAATATTGACGGCAAAGCGTGTATTATCAACTTTTAACCAACGCTTATTTCTAAAGTCATAATCCCATTCGCATCCTAAATCTTTATTGCTATAAAGCACGCCAATTCTGCCATCTACTTCAATCGCTTTTAGATAATCATGCACTAGATCATCTCCCCAACCATTTAACTCAATGGATGTTCGAGGCGGTCCATCAAATTTAAAAAAGGAAGAGTAAATAGCGTGATCATTTGGTATTTTTTTTAATGAATCCTCGCCAAAAATTTCCATCATTTGTTGCTCAAAGCTACGCGCAAACATGCCATCAATATCATGATTACAATCGTCAACAAAAACGAAGCCGCCATTTTCGACATAACGTTTGAAATTTTGTTTTTCTTCATGATTAAATTGTACTAAACGATGACCCGCTAAATAACAAAATGGTGCGGTTAACATAATGGGATCAGATAACGGGACAATGCGCTCTTTTATATCAACACGTAAACTCGTGTATTCAATCAACGAGTTTAAAACATTGGCCGGCATTCGCTCATCAACTTCCCAATCTCCTGATTCATAACCTAAACGGGTAAAGTAAAAGTCAAAATAAGGTGCTGATAATACTGAAGGTATACTGCCTAAAGCGGTAATACCTGATAAAGCAGAAAGTGATTTTAGAAAATAGCGTCTATTCATTATAAAAAAGTAGCGTAATTAGAAGATGATAGTAAAGAGCATAAACTCTGCTTACTAGAATTGAATTAACTTCAAACAATAAAACAAGGTTTGAAGTTAATTCGCATATTTACGATAATAAAACAGATTTATACCGCGTCAGATAAACTACTAAAGGTAAAATCACGAATTTTCATGGGTGGTACCATAGAGCCATTTATTCTTACTGGCTTACCTAATGCTTCAATATTATTCAGCATTACGATAGGACTTTCATTAAATCTGAAGTTTTTAATTGGATACTTAATTTTGCCGTTTTCAATATAGAAAGTACCATCGCGCGTTAAACCAGTATAAAGCAAGGTTTGTGGGTCTAAAGCGCGGATATACCATAAACGAGTAACAAGTACGCCTCGGCGTGTATTTTTGATCATTTCTTCAAGACTTTCATCACCACCAGCCATAATAAACTGTGCTGCACCACCAAAAATACCTGAACCCGCATAAGCTGTAGGTTTATATTCAACACCCGTTTTTTTAGCCCAATAAGCAGAATTTGGCATATTGATAATTTTGCCATCTTTTACCCAGTCAGTTTTACTCACACTATAACCGTCACCAGAGAAAGGCGGTGTTGGTACTTCAGGGTGCATTGGATCTGAATAAATATGGACTCGCTCATCAAAAAGCTTGTCACCTAATTTATTCGTTGCGCCAACCAAGTTACCTTCACTATCTTTAATTTGTTTTTTACTTAAAAAACTACGGCCTTCATCTGCTGGTCGCTGTCCCATACTGCCAAACATATTACTTAGCAGTTGAACACTGGCGGCAGGCTCTAAAATTACCGTATATTTACCCGGCTCCATTTCTTTAGCATCAACCGACCCTAATGATTTTTTAATAGCCGCATCTGAAGTTTTTTTAGTATCAAGTAAACTAACATCGCTATAATCGCTCGTTGCCCAACCAGAGCCTTTACCATCTTCAGTTCTAATGGTTACGGTAAAATCAACGTTGGTTGATTTATCGTAAGCAAACAACCCTTTATTATTCATAATTGCAGTAAAGCTAGTGCCTTCTTGTAAAAAACCGGAAGAGACTAATTTATTCGCTTTTGATGGTTTAATGCTGTTTTCAGCTGCTTGCGCTCTATCATCAGGGGTAACACTGGCAGTTGAATCAAAAAAACCTGTTGGTTTACTGTATTTTTGCGGACCAAACACTGGCATTCTTTCTGGATTTTCTGGTGCTAATTTGGCTAACTCTTCTGAGCGCTGTACTACTTTTTTAATTGATGCATCATCAAATTCATTAATCATTGCGATACCAGTGCGTAGTCCAAAAGTAGACTGAACAGCAAGTGTTAAATCACTTTGCTCACCCGCTGTAGATACCGTATTACGTGCATAACGGATATTACCGCCTACTTGGCCTTCTAAATTACATTCACACTCATCTGCCTTTGAAAACTTTAAAACTTTAGTAAGCAATGTTTTTGCATGTTGCTCTGATAAAATAGTCATTACATATTCCTTCTTTAAATTATATTGCTTTGTGTATCGAATTAACGACTACACATTACGTGCGGTATTAATCACGTTTATATTGTTAAAACGTGTCGTTGGACAACCGTGAGACACTGCACTCACTTGCGAAGGTTGACCTTTACCATCAAAGAAAGAACCGCCTATTCTGTAATCAGATTCTCCTGCCATTTGTGTACAACTGTTCCAAAACTCCTGCGTATTCGATTGATAAGCAACGTCTTCAATTTGTTCGGTAATTTTACCATTTTTAATTTCATAAAATAATTGACCACCAAACTGGAAGTTATAACGTTGTTGATCAATTGAGAACGAACCACGACCTGCGATATAAATACCATTTTCAACATCTTTAATTACATCTTCTGCTGAAATATCTTTTTTGTTTGGTTTTAATGAGACATTAGGCATACGTTGAAATTGCACGTCACGCCAGCTTTGAGCATAACAACAACCGTGAGATTCTTTTTGGTCAATCATATGTACTTGATCGCGAGTAGCTTGGTAATTAACTAACGTACCGTCTTTAACTAAATCCCATTCTTTAGTTTTAACGCCTTCATCATCAAAACCAACATTTCCTAATGAATAAGGTTGTGTTTTATCCGCCACTAAATTAACTATTTTAGAACCATAATTAAACTTGCCACTTTTCCACTTATCTAAGGTCGCAAAACTTGTTCCAGCATAGTTAGCTTCATAACCTAATACTCGGTCTAACTCTAATGGATGACCTACTGATTCATGGATAGTTAACATTAAATGTGCAGGGTCTAACACTAAATCATACTTTCCTGGTTCAACTGATTTAGCTTTCAGTTTAATTTTAAGCTGTTTACCAGCTTCAGCGGCATCTTCCAGTATATCGTAAGAATTTTTATAACCAACATTAGCACCAGAAATACGAATTTTATCTTCTTCTTTGCCATCTAAGTACTCAAACCCCATACCAACAGGATTACCCAGGCCTGTACGTTGCTTAAAGCCTGATTCGCCAATAGCGGTAGCAAAGAATGGTGCCCATAAACGATGTACATCTTGATCAATATAAGACCCATCAGTAGAAGCAAAATATTTTTGCTCATTCACCAAAAATAGTACTGACGTAATATAATTAGCACCATTCGTCATGGCTGCATCATTAACTGACAGCAATAAATCAACTTTGTCTTTAATAGGTACTTCAAATGCATTTTTTGTGATTGGTGTATTCCAAGTAACATCACCAACCCCTTTAACTGGTGCTAATTGAACTGGCACCGTTTGAAACTTCGAATTAGCAACAGCGACGGCAACCGCTTGTTCAGCTGCTTTAGCTACGCTATCCGGTGTCATATTAGAGGTAGAAGCAAAACCCCATGTACCGTTTGCAATAACACGAACACCAATACCCGCAGACTCAGTATTAACTATGTTATCAACACGTTTTTCTTGCGTTGTAATAAATTGGTTTAAATACCGACCAATACGAACATCGGCATAAGTTGCGCCTTTCGCTTTAGCGGCATTTAGCGCAATATCAGCAAGCTTTTTCTTAAATATCACATCCATTGGCTTGTCTAATAATTGCTCTGCTGAAACCGCCATACCTGACATAGGCAGCACAAGTCCGCCGACGCCGACACCGGTGAGTTTAATAAAATCACGTCTTTGCATTAGTATTCCCTTCTATTAATTATTTGTTTTATTAATTGTAATTATTTTTAATGTATTTCAAGCTATTAATTTCATTTAATAAGTTATATCAAAAAAGGTTCTAAAAATATTTTTTAATATAACTTATGCCATCAGTTTATAACAATAATACGAAAAAGCTCAATAGCTTAAAAAACTAAATCGGTAACAATCTATTACAAAAATATTGGAAATAAACCTCTTTGAGTAAAAATAGGAAGATCAGGCAATAAATAGAGTTTTTAAAAAAGGTTTCTGTTAGCATAATCAACAAATTTTTTACTGAGTCTGTTTTATGAAAATTATCTCTTTTAACATTAATGGCCTTCGCGCTCGTCTTCATCAATTACAAGCTATTATTGATAAACACCAACCTGATATTATTGGCCTACAAGAAATCAAGGTTCACGATGAAGTATTCCCACTTGAAGCGGTTGAAGCTATGGGGTATCACGTTTATTTTCATGGACAAAAAGCCCATTATGGTGTGGCGATGCTTTGTAAGAAAGAAGCAGTATCGGTACAAAAAGGTTTTCCTACTGATGATGAGGAAGCTCAACGTCGCATGATTATGGTAGAAACAACCAACGATAAAGGTGAGAAAATCACTGTCTTAAATGGTTATTTTCCACAAGGTGAAAACATTAGCCATGAAACCAAATACCCTTATAAGCGAAAATTTTATCAAGACTTAATGACTTACTTGAATGAGCATCACACCAAAGATGAAAAAATTGTTGTGATGGGTGACATCAATATATCTCCACTTGATTTAGATATTGGTATTGGTGAAGTGAATCGCAAGCGCTGGTTAAAGTCAGGAAAATGTTCATTTCAATTAGAAGAGCGCGAATGGTTAGCCAAATTAATGAATTGGGGTTTTACCGATACTTTCCGTCAACTGCACCCTGAACAGACTGAAAAATACTCTTGGTTTGATTATCGTTCACGGGGTTTTGATGACAATCGTGGTTTACGAATTGACGTTGTATTGGCAACACAAAGCTTAAGTGAACAATGTATTGAATCAGATATTGATTATGAATTACGCGGTATAGAAAAGCCGTCTGATCATGCGCCAATTTGGTCTACTTTTAACCACTAAATATCTCTATTAAATATTAGCATTAACGATTGAACGTTAATGCTAAAGGTAAACTATGTCTCAATTAGAAAAATACCTCTGCCCTCTTTGCCTGCAACCATTATCTCTTACCGGTAAAACCTATTGTTGTGATAATAAACATAGTTTTGATCAGGCTAAACAAGGTTATGTAAATTTGCTTCCTGTGCAATTTAAACACTCAAAAGAGCCAGGTGATAATAAAGCAATGGTTGTTGCCAGAAGATCCTTTCTCGATAAAGGTTTTTATCAACCATTAGTTGATAAAATGCTTGAGCTTTATCAGCAATATGGCGATACAAACACGCCTTTACTTGATGCAGGTTGTGGCGAAGGTTTTTATACTCATCAACATAAAAAGAGTACAAATAATGTTTACGGTGTTGATATTGCGAAAGAAACAATAAAAATTGCCGCTAAGCGCTATAAAACTTGCCATTTTAGTGTTGGAACATTATCTAAATTAAGTTTTAGTGATAATTACTTTGCTTGGCTTGTATCTGTATATGCGCCAATTTTAGAAACGGAATTTACACGTATTCTTAGTGAGAACGGCTACCTTTTAACAGTAACCCCGGCTGAAAAACATCTGTTTGAATTAAAAGAACTTATTTATGAACAAGCTAACCAGCATGACACGAGTAAGAGCCCTATTGAAAACTTAACGCTTATTGAAGAGCAAAAATTAACTTACCCAATGCAATTTAGTAACAATGAAGATGTCTTGAATTTATTAGCGATGACACCTTTCGCGTTTAAAGCCTCAAAAGAGTTAATTACACAGATTAAAACGATGAGCGAATTTACTTGCCAAGCAGATTTTATTTTACGTTTATACAAAAAATAAAAACAATACTTTTACACCTGCATGAAGATACAAGTATTAATATTAGCAATAAAAGCGCTTATATTGCTTAAATCATGTATTTCGAGAGGCGTAAGTAATCTGCAAGAGCTGAGCTAAATCAATATATCTTGGGTTGGAAGTAGCTAAATCATTTAAGTTTTTATTGCTTCCCTGAGTTAATGCTTTTTCTAACCCACTACGATACCAAGATGCTAAAGGCGGAGGTAAAATTTTATCCGCTTTAACACCTAACATCACTAAAGCTTGCACAGGAATAGATAATAAAAATATTCCATACACTAAAGCTTGAGGTAACGCGTTAATCGCATTATTGATATTACCATTCCCACTAAAAAAGCCAGAAGCGAAGTAAAGCTGCATAATAACAGTAAATAACGACAATGCAGGGAAATAGCGACAAACAAAGCGTGCACTTTGTACCGCACGATAATCAGAAAAATATCGTGCTAATTCGACTTTTTTAGGCCAAAGCTTACAATACTTTTGACCTAGTTTAATAAGGTCTATTACGGATATATTCATATACAAACTATAGCACTAATGTGCGACCTGGAAAAGTGGCTCGAAAATAAACGCATCATGATAGGTTAAAAAGATAAATTTATGTCCTTTAGCTACTTGCATTCTCGACATTTATAGGACGCTTAAATAAAAAGTGACTTTGAATAGTAACGATAAGCTAAAAAACACACACACCAATAAAATTATATAAATCAACGAATTAAACTTTACCCACATAATTACACACAAAGATGTCCACAGGAAATGTGGATGTTATCACTATTGTAATATTTTGCCCTTCGCTAGAGTTAACACTAAAAAATAGTTATAATAGTGTCTTTAATAAAACATGGATTTACAATGGCTTTAACCTTAAAACGCTTAAATGAGTCTTTCGCTATTCATCGTCTATCTAAAGAGAGTGACATACCCGCTCAAGTTTTTACCGCGCCTATCTATTTTATTGCTAAAACTTTTAATGAAGTTTCTATCGTTTTACCTGACACAATTAAAATTAAAAGCGATGCAGTTGAACCTAATTGGCGAGCTTTAGAGGTTGTTGGTCCATTAGATTTCTCGTTAACCGGGATTTTATCGCGTATTGCAACTCTGCTCGCTAATGAGAGCATCAGCATTTTTGCTATCTCTACGTTTGATACTGACTATATATTAGTAAAAAAAGAGGCTATTGCCGCAGCAATCACGACACTTAAATTGAACGATTACAGCGTGATCGAATAATTGTTCGGCTATAATTCAATTTTACATTAGGATAATCAACTAGTAACTATTATGACTAAAAAATTAACACTATACGGAATCAACAACTGCGATACAGTTAAAAAATCTTTAAAGTGGCTTACAGCGAATAATATTGAACATCAATTTTATGATTTTAAAAAGCAGCCGCTTAGCGAAGCCCTATTAAAAAAATTTGTTGAACTTAATGATTGGAGTACTTTACTTAATAAGCGCAGCACCACCTATCGTAATTTAAGTGATGATATTAAGAATAATCTCACCGATGAAGTGGCTTTTGAACAAGTCCTTGCGCAGCCTACGTTGTTGAAGCGACCTTTACTGTTAATAGAGTCGTCTGATGAGTCAAGTCAGCAATTACACTTAGGCTTTAAACCTGAACTCTACCAAAGTATTTGCCAATAAATATCAAATTACCTGTGCAAATGACCTAAATGACCTATGATAGCGATGTAAATTATTTATATTTCAAGGATACCTATGTCAGACCAAACTAGTGAGGTTATCAAGCTAGCAATCGATTTAATCTCTCGCCCATCAGTAACCCCTGAAGATGCGGGTTGTCAGCAATTAATGAAAGATCGACTTGGAAAACTTGGTTTTATTAACGAAACAATGGTATTTGAAGATACAACTAACTTATGGTCTAGGCGTGATGGTAAAACGTTAAATGAAAGTGACCCTATATTCTGTTTTGCAGGACATACTGATGTTGTTCCCGCTGGAAATTTAGAACTATGGGACACTCCCCCTTTTGAGCCAACCATTATTGATGGTGTTTTATATGGACGAGGGGCTGCTGATATGAAAGGTAGTCTTGCTGCAATGCTTGTGGCTACGGAGCGATTTGTCACAGACTATCCCAACTATCATGGTGCTATTGCCTATTTGATAACAAGCGATGAAGAAGGACCTTTTATTAATGGTACAACTCGTGTCATTGATACCTTAGAAGCACGTAATGAAAAAATTACATATTGCATCGTTGGTGAGCCATCAAGTACTCACTCAGTTGGCGATATAATAAAAAATGGTCGTCGCGGATCCATCTCTGCAGACTTAGATATTAAAGGGAAGCAAGGGCATGTTGCCTACCCTGAACATGTTATAAATCCAATTCATATAGCAATGCCTGCTTTAACAGAGCTCAGTCAATATCATTGGGATAATGGTAATGATTACTTCCCTGCCACCAGTTTTCAATTATCAAACATTAATTCAGGTACCGGTGCGACTAATGTTGTACCAGGGAATTTAACGGCATTATTTAATTTACGTTATAGCACAGAATTAACTGATCAAATTATTGTTCAACAAGTTGAATCAATATTAAATAAACATAAATTAAACTACGACATAAAATGGACTTTTAACGGCAAACCTTTTATTACTGAATTAGGTAATGAAAAAGGTGATTTTTTAACATCAGTAACACAAGCTGTTAGCTCTGTTACCGGTATAGCGCCAAAGCTTTCAACATCTGGTGGTACTTCTGATGGTCGATTTATTGCGCCAACAGGAGCAAAGGTAATAGAGTTAGGGCCGTGTAATGCAACTATTCATCAAGTTAATGAATCGGTAACATGTGAGGATTTAGAAAAACTTTGTGATATTTATTATGCTTGTTTACAGCAAGTATTATTGCAAGATGAAACTGAATGACCACTATGAGTATTGCCGTAACTAATAATAAAATATGTGAAAAATTTTTAGCGCAAGCACTTGGGCTAACTGATAAACATATCCATTTTTTTGAAAATGATATGTCACTTGATACAGATAAACCGGCTAATGCAAAAGTATTAGGCATACATCAACTGATGCAAAACGATTACCAAGCATTAGTAGACCATGCAGCTAAAGCGGGTATTGAAATACAACTTGCAAGTGGCTTTCGCTCATTTGAACGACAATTGTTAATTTGGAATAACAAATTTACTGGCAAAGCGGCCATTAAAGATATTGATGGTAAAGTAATAAATATTAGTGAACTTTCTGACCTTGAGATAACGAATGCTATCTTACTATTTTCTGCCCTTCCGGGTGCAAGTAGACATCATTGGGGTTGTGATATTGATATTTATGCACCCAATTTATTAGGTGATAGCAATTTGCAGCTAGAGCCATGGGAATATGCTGAATCAGGTCCTTTCGCCAAGCTGTCATCTTGGTTGGTAGAGCATGCCGAACAATATGGTTTTTATTTTCCATATGATCGTTTCCGTGGTGGTATAGCCGCAGAGCCATGGCATTTATCTTACGCACCTCTTGCCAAAAAATATCAAGCTGTGTTGAGTATAGAATCACTACAAAACTTATTATTGAAAACCGATATGGCAGGTAAAGACACAGTCATTGAACATTTACCGCTAATTTTTAAACGCTATATCAATAACATTAATACAATTTATTAACTAAATACCATTATTTTGTTAGCGACCTTGCTTAAAGAAAGGCACTACGAGCTCATGGTGATATCACGACAAGCATTTAGCACAACAAACACATAGGATAATACATGGAAAACTGGCTAGCGATTTTAATTATAGGCGTCACTATTGCCTTGCTCATTGGTAATTTCAGTACCTTTTATAACAATACAAGTCATAAAATGCGTAAAAAAAGTTTAAATGAACGAGAAGAAACATTACCAAGATCAAATAAGTCAGAGCATAAAATGCCAACGATTAAGCAAGATCAGTTTAAAAAGTAATAAGGTTAAAATAAGTAATATTTACACAAAAAGCGCTGAGGATTAAGGGCCATTGAGTAATGGCCTGTCAACCAAATTTAGCCCCTTCTAGTTAAGAGCCATTTTCATATTTTAGCTGCAAGCTCAACATCATTTTTACTTCGGTAATACAGGTATAAATAAAGCCTACGGCTGTTTTATCACACTATTATACAATTCAATATATTATTGTGCATCATAACGTGTTTGGTAGTTACACCAGTACAAACAGACTGTACTCTCATTCATTATCTCATACTCGGCTCTACAGTTTTAAGTGAATATAAAGCAATAATCACACAAAATACAACCCGCCTTCAATTGTCCAAACGTAGATGATATTTCGACACTCGCTTGTTCTGCCTGGACTACAGTAAAATCCTATTTTTTTACTAGCCAATGATTCAGCATAAGTACGATAACGTAAAATAAATACATATTCACAGATCAACGTTCGTCATTACCGTATAAATTGTGAGCAATAGGTTTGTCGGCCATAGTATTTTTCTCTAGAGTACCTTGCCATTACTGAGCAAGATCGTTATCGATGCCTCCTAAACAGTAAGCTTACAAGTGCAGGTAATCAAACGCATACTGATTATTATTCTTTATTCATCATAATAATTTTTTGTTGGGCTTGTGTTGGGGTACTTTGAAACTTATCTTTAAAGCATTTTGAAAAATGTGGCAATGTTGTAAAACCACAAGATATAGAGATATTCAAAATACTATTATCAGACTTAAGCATTTCATAAGCACACTGTAAACGGTATTCACGGATAATATCTTTGGGCTTTTGTGATAAATAAAGGTCGGTTTTTCGTCTTAATGTCCTTTCATCCATAGCCAATAATTCTGACAGTTTCTTCACATTAAACTCAGGGTCGGGAAAATGTATTTTTAAAAAGTCGCGAGTTCGTTGAATAAATTTATTACGTGTATCATCTTCTGACAGCTCTATTTGTAGATGGCTTGATGCTAATGCGGTAATTTTATTTCTTGTTTCAGTTGATGAATCAAGTAAGTTTGTTATTTTTAATTTTAAAATTTCACCACTAAAAGGTTTACTTAAATAGTCTGTTGCTCCCGCTTGTAATCCCTCTTTTTGGCTTAACATATCACTTTTAGCCGTGAGCAAAATAATAGGTTTTTTATTATAAGGCTTATCACTTTGTCGTATATGCTGGCATAACTCAAATCCATTCATCAGCGGCATCATAACATCGGATAAAATTAAATCAGGTTGAAAGTCATCAATATGTTCAATAGCTTCTTTGCCATTATATACATTTAACACATCATAACTTGGTGTTAATATCTGTGTAAGAAATTGATTTATCTCTATATTGTCTTCAACAATAAGTAGCTTCTGATTAATTTTATTTGAAATAGTTTTTGTTTTTAAATTAGTCGCTATTTCATTTTCAATTAATGTTTGATCAATATTAAAAATTAGATCAATAGGCAATGAAATAATAAATTGGGCCATATTTGGTTGGCTATTATCCAAGGTTAGCGTGCCCTGATAAGATTCAACGAGCTCTCTACTAGATGAAAGCCCTATTCCTTGGCCTTCAGTTTTATGATGATGATCTAAGCGGTAAAATTTTTCAAAAATTGATTCCGCATCTTTTGTTGAGAGGTGACTGCCAATATTCGTGACTTTGATAATGCAAAATGGTTTTTCTAGCAAACAAATTATTTTTATCTCACTGCCGATATCTGCATATTTGATAGCATTAGAAACAAGGTTACTTAACACTGTTTCTAATAACTGAATCTCAATTATTAACTCAGCATTGGTTTTACAATCAAGCACAAAAGTGAGCTTTCTTTCTGAGGCGAAAGTTGAAAAGTTATCAATGACCTGTTTACAGATGCTAGAGAGCACAACGATCGATTTTTTTGCTGACGACTTTTCATTATTGGCAAGCGATAACAATTGTTCAACAAGGTGAAATAAACGCTGACCATTATATTTGATATTGTTCATTTTCTTATTGTTTTCGGCGCTTAATTCAGACTTTGATACTGTTTCTAAAGCGTTAAAAATGAGTGTTAATGGTGTTTTAAGTTCGTGAGATACATTTTCAATCAAATGCTGTTTTTCTTTAGTACGTTCTTCAACCTTACTTTCTAATTGCGCATTTAGCTTTCGTTCAAAAATCAATTTACGTTGCTGTGAACGGATATACACAAAAACTATCACGAGTAAAATCAAAACATACAAAGTATATGCCCACCATGTTTTCCATGCCGGAGGTAATACTCTTATTTGCAATGAAGTACCCTCTTCATTCCAATAACCATCTGAATTGCTTGCTTTTACTCTAAAAGTATAATCACCATGAGGTAAATTGGTATACGTTGCCCTACGATTTTTATAATCAGTATTTACCCACTCTTTGTCCCAACCCTCCAACTTATAAGCAAATTTATTCTTTTTAGTGTTTCTAAAATGTAATACCGAAAATTCAAACGTAATAATATTGTCTTGGTGGGTCAATATTATAGATTTAGTCTCATGTATCGTTTGGGCTAAACTAAAACCCACATTTTTTCCGGTTATTTGTCCATTTGTTGTTTGAGAAGCGGCTGTAGCAATAGGCACTGACTTATTCAATAATAACATATTGGTTATTACGACTTTTGGCGGTTGTGTATCATCCTTGCTATTTTCAGGAGTAAACCGATTTAAGCCATTTATTCCGCCAAAAAACAATTCACCTGTTTTACTTTTAAACGATGCACCAATGTTAAACTCATTACTTTGTAAACCATCACTTACATTATAACTCTTAAATGTTTCAGTTTTAGGATCCATACGTGATAGGCCTTGATTAGTGCTTATCCATATATATCCTTGCTTATCTACTTCAGTGCTATAAATAACGTTATCAGGCAAGCCATCTAGCTTATTGTATATTTTGAATTTTTTTAGTTTTGTATCAAACACGTTTAAACCGCTAAACGTACCAACCAAAATATTGTCATGACTATCTTCTGTAAGACTTAACACCGTATCATTACTTAAACTACTTGAGACATTTTTTTGATGTCGGTAATGGGTAAATTCTTTGGTTTTTGTATTAAAATGATTAAGTCCTCCAGTAGTTCCAAACCAAAAGTTACCTTGACTGTCTTCAATTATGCTCAAAACATTATTATTACTTAAACTATTCGAGTTACCATTGTGATGACGATATTGAGTAAACTGTTTGTTTGTTGTATTAAAGTGACTGATGCCTTTATTTGTGCCAATCCAAAGATTTCCCACACTGTCTTCTATCATGCTCATGACAATGTCACTATTTAGGCTGTTAGGGTTATTGGCTTGATGACGATAATGAGTAAATTTTTTGCTTTTTATATCAAAATGATTAATACCTTTGTTCGTACCAATCCAAAGATTTCCGTGCATATCCTCTATTACACAGGAAACAATGTTACTACTTAAACTATTCGAGTCGCTCTCTTTGTGAAGGTAATGGGTAAACTGCTCATTTTTTGAACTAAAATGATTGAGCCCTCCAGCTTGTATTCCAATCCAAAGATCGCCTTGTTTACTTTCTACAATACTAAAAACATTATTGTGACTTAAACTATTTAAGTCATTAGTTTGATTTTGGAAATGGGTAAATGATTCATTTTTAATATTAAAATAATTGAGTCCACCACCCACAGTTCCAATCCAAATATTACTTTGATCATCTTCTACAATTCTGAAAATATTATTGTTACTTAAACTATTCGGTTCATTACTTTGATAGTGATACTGAGTAAATTGTTGTTTTTTCTTATTAAAATAATTAAGACCTCCACCGCCTGTACCAACCCAAATATTTCCTTGGCTATCTTCAATAACACTATAAACTAAATCATGACTTAAACTTTTAGGATCATTTTCTTGATGACGATAATGGGTAAACCGTGAATTTTTTGTATTAAAATAATTAAGTCCACCTCGGGTGCCAATCCAAATATTATCTTTGGAATCTTCCACAAGACTAAAAACATTGTTGTGACTTAAACTATTCATGTCATTGGGTTTATGATGATAAGGGGTAAATTGTGCATTTTTTATATTAAAATAATTAAGACCATTAGCTGTTCCAATCCAAAGGTTATCTTGCTTATCTACAACTATACTCAAAACATTGTCATGACTTAAACTTGTTAAGTCATTTTCTAGATGACGGTAATGGGTAAATTGTTTGTTTTTGGTATTAAAGTAATTAAGGCCTCCTCCCACGGTTCCAATCCAAAGATTGTCTTTATTATCTTTTGCTATGGTATAAATAAAGTCATGACTTAAACTATTAACATTATTTTCTTGATGTTGGTAATGAGTAAATTTTTCAGTTTTGATATTGAAATAATTAAGCCCTCCTCTACGAGTCCCAATCCATAAGTTACCTTGTTCATCTTCTACAATTTTCGTAATGTAATTATGAGAAAGTGAATAACTTTTATCTCCATCGTGCTTAAAAACTTTTAGGTTATAACCGTCATATCTAGCCAACCCCATTTCTGTACCAAACCACATAAAACCGGTGCTATCTTGAAATACAGTAATCACACTATTTTGAGGTAAACCATCTTCAATACCCAGATGTTGAAAACGAATAGACGTTTCTTTCGCAAATAAAGCTGAAGGATATACTAGGGTTAACATTAAGGCTGTTGTATAAATGAAAAGTTGTATAAATATCTTATTTAGCAATGAAAAAAAACCTAAAAAACAAAAGTTTATTGAGTTTACTTTAATTCAAAAATAATAAAAACAATGAAGTTATATAAATTACAAAACATACGTTGCCATTATATTAAAAGATGTAAAAGCAGTTTAATTATTACTTTTTACGTTTTTTATTAACAAATCGGTATTGTCGTATTTCAGCCAAGAATCATTGAAAAAAACTTATTATGTACAAAAAACAAACCAATTATTTTTATGCATAGTAATTTTATGTAATTTAGACTGTTTTAGATAAATAAACATCCGATCTAGATAAGCGTTAAAATTGTTTTATTCCTTAAGATACATACTTTATTCGCTGAGCATTTATGATGCGACAGCGCTTTACCAATCATTAAGGAATACATTCATAAATAATAAAATGTTATTAGCTGTAGGTGTTTTAGCCACCTTAGTAGCATCTCCAGTATTTTCATCACCTGACGAACGTCACGCTACTCCAAAGCATATCCCAGGTATCTTTGTTGGCTATACCAATACTAATAGTAAAACAGAGTTCTCTTACGGCCTTGAATATGAATATAAAATTTCAAAACAATGGGGAGCCGGTATCGTATATGAAAAAACAGATAATGCGCATCATGGTGCTGGTGTTGATGTTGCTCTTGCCGCCGTTTATTTACACCCTTGGCAAGAGTTAAGAGTGGGTTTAGGTTTTGGTAAAGAAAAAGTTGGTAGTTATACCGAGGATGATGGCCATGGTCATCTACATCATCATGCTAGCCATAAAGAAGATGTTATACGTACCTCGGTAAGTTATGACTTTCACGTGGGTGACTTTGGTGTTGCGCCAACGTTAGCCTTTGATTTTGTTGATGGTGAAACAGCTACTGTTTTCGGCATTGCCTTTGTAAGAGCATTTTAAATAGAAATTAAATTGTAATAATTGCACTAAATTTATGGAATTATCCTAAAATAAATAAGGAATGAACCTCATGAAAAAAAATATTTTAACATTAACGTTACTAACAATGACCGCTTCACTTTCGCTATCAGCTACAGCATCAGATGATGCAGTTTCAGATGAAATTATCGCAGCTCAAAGAGCAGCATTAGAAACAAATACAGATGGAAAAGGCTTCGGTCCTCAATCTCCCCGTGATATTGATCTTGTTGCAGGTGAAAACCTAATTGCATTTGATACTGCGCCTTTACCAGAAGAAATGAATCTTTGTAATATTCACTTTCATGAAAATGCCGAACACAAAGGTGGTGAATTCACTGAATATGCAGGCAATGGTGATGGACATGGTTATAACAGTGGTTACAAATATACTGGAACACTCACTGAAGCGGAACTTTCTGCCACAACTGAAGATATTTGTCCTAATTCACACGGTTATTTAAAGCCGGGTTCGACAATAGAGGTTCACTATGTACACTCTACTGCACAAGTAGATCCAGGTCCTACTTTAGGTGCATGTTTAAGTGATTCAATTAGTAACCCACAATTACGAGTAGAAACACAAGTTTATGTGCTCGTGAATGACGAAAACGCGCTTGATTTTGCTAATTTAACTGCACACGATAAAGCTGCTGGCAAAAATCAAGTATTAAATATTCCTTCTGATACAGGTACCTCAATTCAATATAGCGGCTCAACAACAGGCCCTGGATACAATGAAGACGGTTCTCCTCTCCAAGTAAGTTGGAGTGTAAGGCCTCAAGTTGCCAAAGTTAATATAGAAAGTGTTGGTGATTGGTGTAAAGGGAACGTTTATGAAGAAGATCACGCACACGGTGTAAGAAATCTTGTTCAAAATCAAAAATTACTTTCAACAATTAAATAACTATTTCTAATAGTTTATAAATTGCATTCAAAACAAATTAACTATTTTATTGTAAAAAATTAGGAGTAGGATTTATGAAAACAAAATCAACTATCGCACTTATCATTATAAGTGTACTTGGATTAAACGCTTGTGGCTCTGATAATAACTCAGTTCCGATTATTCCAGAAGTTCCAGAAGTTCCAGAAGATGGTCATGATACTGCTGTTTCAGATGAAATCATTTTAGCTCAGAGAACTGCATTAGAAACAAATACAGATGGGAAAGGCTTTAGCCCTCAATCTCCTCGCGATATTGACGATCTTTACGGCGAAAGCTCTATTGTATTTACTGCGGAACTTCCTACAGAAGAAATGAATCTTTGTAATATTCATTTCCATAAAAATGCTGAACATAAAGGTGGTGAGTTCACCGAATATGCTGGTAATGGTGATGGACATGGCAGCGGTTACAAGTATTCAGGATCGGCACTATCTGAAGCTGAACTTACAGCAACAGCTGAAGAAATAGGCGCAAGTGATCACGGGAGCTTACATCCTGGTGATACCATCGAAGTGCATTATGTACATTCTACAGCACAAGTTGAGCCAGGTCCGACTTTAGGTGCGTGTTTAAGTGATTCAATCACAAATCAACAACTACGAGTAGAAGCACAAGTTTATGTACTTGTGAATGACGAGAACGCACTTGATTTTATGAACTTAACAGCTCATGACAAAGCCACAGGTAAAAACCAAGCATTAAATATCCCAACTAATACTGGAACACCAATTACCTATACAGGTTCAACAACAGGACCAGATTACAATGAAACAGGTTCACCTTTTCAAGTTAGTTGGAGTGTAAGACCACTGGTTGCTAAAGTGAATATTGAAAGTGTTGGTACATGGTTAGCAGGTAATGTCTTTGAAGAAGATCATGCACACGGTGTAAGAAACTTAGTTCAAAATCCTAAATTACTTTCAACAATAGAATAGTATTTTTTAAACGCTTAATAGATTGTACTAAAAGCACTCCCTAATAGGAGTGCTTTTTTATTAAGGGCTCTACACTTATTAGCATAAGCTTTGATGATACAAAGCAATACCAGGCAGATTCAACTTCGATGTGCATAACGGATAAACAGCTATAGCTAACGTGTGCCCCATCATTAATTCAGCTGGTGTTTTATAATTTAGTTTATTTCTCGACCTATCATTAAATTTGATTATGACCGCTTCTACTTATGATTGAACTATCTTTTTGAAGTCAGCTAATTTGGGCCAATATTGCCTTAACAAACCATTAGAATTTTCATTTAATCCTCGTTGCCATGATCAACAAGGATCAACAAAAAAACATCACGGTCTAATTTTATCGTCATTTTTTCATGATAAGAAAATTCTTTGCCATTATCTGCTGTGATTGTACTCACTACTTTTTGAAAGGGCTTTACAGTGCAATTGCTGCTGTGAGTGTTTTGTTGATTTATCATTGATACGTGTCCATACAGTAAAACTTGTTTTACGTTCAACAATGGTGAATTACGTACCACAGTGTCCTTTACCTATAACGAGATCAATTTCTCAGCCTCCAATTCTACTGTTATCACCAACAACTTGTGGACGTTCCTCAATACTCACGCGATTCTTGATAAACCCTCGTCCTGCTTGCTTATTTTTACTACGAGATTAATACTTTTCCACCTTTTCTCCGTAAGGCCTTGAAAAGCATACTATCATACCTAAATAGGTGGCCAAATTTACTATGACACTTCAGTAGAAGGTAAGTTATGTTTGTAACGTATAGCCGATGTCTTTAAGATTTTTAATTCTCGCTGACTGGGAAAGAGCTTAATAAACTTGGTATTATTTTTGATTAATAATATAAAAATATCAGGTAATAAAAAAGCTGTTACGTTTTTCAACATAACAGCTCAAATTACACTCTGTAGCTCACAAAGGTTCAGCGTCCCTTAATTTACTACCATTTATTTTTTAATAAATGTTTCTAAAAGATAACCCCTTTTCCATCACTGGAAAAATCAGCTCTAATACCGATAACGGTAAAGGTTCACCGTTAGAGTCATAAATAGTTACTGACGTTCTTAGGTTGTCATCTTCTATAGGCGAAAGTACAAATTGATACTTAGCATCGCTTATTTCAATAACAGGTCGATCATCACCCCAAATGCTATCCCAAATACTCATACTTGGTTTTACAAAATCTACATAATAAATTTTGTCGTTTTCATTTAAGTCAGTGATTGTAAACCCATGTTTCTCGAAAAATATAGGCATATTATCCCATAAATTATCTAAACTCATTTCAACAGCAAAGGCATTTTCTGCGGTTTGATTTTCACTAATCGTTACTAGTTTTTGATTAGCACGTACTAAACGACTTTCTCGCTGCTGCAAACGATAATTATAATCAACTTGCCCAACAACTTCATTTAACATCGCCATTTCTACACGTTGCTTATCAATAGCATCAATAACCTTAGTACCGCCACTCGTATCAGTTTTCATATAATCGATTAAAGATACTTTTAAAGATAGACTGCGGCCATGTGGTTTAAGAAATAACTCATAACGAAAGCGCATACTTTTAGATAGTTCAATTTCTTTGAACAACCAACCTGTTTCTACTTCTTGATGGAACCATTGGGATTCAATTACTTCTGTCGTACCCTCTAACCCCTGATCTTTTTCAGGAGAGCTCACAATATTATAGCTAACACCGTCTGAAGTTAGCTGCGAAATAAGGGCGTTTTTAACAACAGTAAGTAAATTTTCATCTTCAAGTACCTTATCAAACCAAATAATAGGATCAGCTGATTCAGGAATAGTTCGAGAAGAGTCGGCTACTGGTAATACCAAAGACGGCGCTCTGATATCCATGTTTTCACCGATAGGACCTTGAGTATTTATTTTACTCGTAATAACAAATTGCTGTTTTTTTGTTGGTTGATCCAAATTTTCAGGGACAACAAATTCTTTAGACTCTTGTTTTTTTGCATAATCAAAATCTCCCTGTGCCCGCTTACTATCAACACTACTACATGCTGATAATGTTAAGCTGATAACAGAAAAATAAAACAATTGGCGATTCATTAAAACTCCTGAGAAATCCCATTTGGGCATATATATAGTATTCATTTGATGGTTTAAAACGTATTTAGTTCAATTGTAACATTAAAAAATAGGAAGCTTAAAACGCATCAATTTATTAGCGCTCCATGGTACTTGCCTGTTTTTGCAAACACAAGCCTATTATTATGATTCGTTAAGGATATTTTCCCTATATGGGTACGCTATATTATTTAGATACGTTATAATCTCCTTTTTCACCGACTAGGCAAATAAATGTCTCAATATTTAGTGTTAACCGCTATGGGTTCTGATAGAACAGGTTGTGTTAGCGAACTAACTAAATTAGCAAGTGAATGCGGTTGTAATATTCTAGATAGCAGGATGGCTATTTTTGGACAAGAATTCACGTTCATAATGCTTTTGCATGGCGATAATCGTGCTATAAACAAGATTGAAACACGGCTTCCTATGGTTGCCCACGCACTTGATTTAATTACGATGATGAAACGTACTTCTGGCCATAAAACTTATGATCTTGTTGAGCATTATCAAGCAGACTACACTGGTACTGACCAACCTGGTCTACTCAAAGCAATGACTGCCTTTTTTGCCACGCGAAAAATTGATATTTCCTCATTGAAATCTGAAATAAACCCCCAAACTAGCATCATAAGTGCAAGTATCTCCATTGCATTAACGCAAAAAATAAGCATTAATGATATTGAAAATGACTTTTTACGACTTTGTGAGCAATTTGGCGTACAGGGTTGTATCAAAGAAACTACTCATGGGCTTGTATAGTTACTTAAATAAAATTACTTAAGAAAGGATTAATATGAATACCTTAACTACTGTGAGCTTACGGCAGCGTAGCGTGACATCACGATTTTTTCAGGTACAGCTTGACCTAGGCGGTAAAGCCTAAATCATCGTGTTTGGTTTTTTTAGGTGATTGAATTTTTAGCGAGATAATTCCAGGGTAAATAATCTTCAGGGGTCTTTTTTACCTGCTCTTTTTCTCGTTGTAAGGTGGTGAAGTAGTCAAAGACATTAATACCCGCCTCACTTGCCGTCGCGATGACCGAGGTAATGACATCCCCAATCGTTGCCCCCAGTAAGGTTTTGTGGAACATCGCGTTTTTTCTGTCTCTCACCACAATTTTGAGCATCGCTTCAATACGATTATTGTCGATTTTTACTCCTTCAGTGCTGCAAAAGTAACTCAGTCCGACATAATGTTTGATAAAGTAGCGAATAGCTTTGCCTAGGCCACTGTTTTCTTCAACGGTTTCATTGGCTAAATGCGTTTCTCCCCACAATTTTATGGCTTCCATGATGGGCGCTGAATGCGTTTGATGATAGGCCAGTCTTGCGCTCGGGGTTAACTTTTCTTCTTTCGTATAGTCATCATTGACCCATATTTCACCATAGCGTTTGAGGACATGCTCGACCTCAATTGGAAAGTGATTGATAACATCTACAAATTGTCGTCTTGCGTGGCTATTACACAGTGACGTTATCGCCTCACGTACCGTCGGCCGATTGCTCGCTAGCGCATCACTCATGATGAGTGGTTTGGCGCATGATTGACTGCGCTTGTGCAAAATACTGTCAATGAATTCTCCCGCGTGCCCGATGTTAGTCTCAAATAAAACAATATGACGGTTATCAGCCAGCGTTGCGATAACACCTGAGGTATAAACGCCCGTACGTGTGATGACTTTCTCACTGTTGCGTGCTTTCTTTATCACCGATTTCGCATCAAGAATACGGTTAGTTGTGTCATCTAAATAGTAGTGTTTACCATCAGCCGCTAAATTGAAGAGCAATTGGTACACGGGATAAATAGCATTACAAACAAGCTCTACTTGGTCAAAAACCGTTGACGCGGTGATTTTTACCCCCAGTAATTTTTGAATACTGCTTTGACGATAAAAAGGCAGTCCAGCAAAGTATTTATAAATCGCCATTAAAGAACGTGCTGAATAACCATATTTTTGAGTACTTAAGCCATCGGTTAAGACATCGTCCGGCAGTGGTGCGGTAAAATAAGCACCGCAGGTATTACAACGAAGACGCTCCATGACATGCTGCTCAGGTTTGAAAGGACTTTGTCCGGTGATACGTAGCAAGCTACCTGGCTCGGTTTTATAAACCTTACCGGTTAAGCACTCAACACAGGTATCGCCTTTATTTACGTCAACTAGTCCATGAACGATAATCGTGGGTTTAACCGGGGTGAAACCTTCACCATTATCGTTGCTACGCTTTTTATTTTTCTTGCCCGATGACGCTTTAGTTTGCTTAAGCACCGAGCCTAGTTTTTCAGATGATTTTTCAATACCTAACAATTTTCGCAGTTTATGCACGGTAACATCATGATTCGCTAAGCGGGTTTGCGTGGTGGCTAAGGTCAATAACGCATCAAGTAATAACTGATAATCCTCTGGGCTTAAGGCCAGATTGTTTTCTTTGGCCTCGTTCACGCGCTCTATCAGCGCTTCAAGGGCTTTGCCATCAATGTCGGTAAAAGGTTTGCTCACGGTACGTCCAGAGTTTTAGTGTTTGGTACAGGTTTATTTTGCAGGCATTATGATCCGATAAAAGTAAAAATCAAGTGTTTATCTCAATGATTTTACTCAGTAAAGAGGATCCGTTTTTTCCCATAATGGATCGTTGTCACACAATAGTTTTCGCAGTTTTTTCGCGATGATCTGTTCAATACTTTTGTTTGATGACGGCCAATTTTGAAACTTTCCTTTAGATAAACGCTTGGTCATGAGCCAAAAGCCAGTACCATCATACGATAATGCGCGCACCATGGTTTTATTGCGATTAATAAAGACAAACACAGTACCCGAACGTGGGTTGACCGATAATTTATAACGGCATGTTGCGGCTAAACCATCAATGCCCTGGCGAAAATCAGCGGGTTCAATCGCGATTAATATGTGGGTGTCAGCGGTTAAATGGATCATGATTTCATTGCCCCAATGAGCGAAATGATGATGTTAGTATCAATAACACCAGATAAAGACATTTCATTACCTTGGGCAAAGCGTAGTTCAACAGTAAAGGGCGGTTGTGTGAGTAATGGCGGTGGTGAAATAGGAAGGTGCACAAATAGCGGTGCTTTTTCAGCAGGTTCAAGCGTATTTCGCCATTGCTTGAGCTGGCCGCCACTGATCCTTAATGCTGATGTTATTTTGCTAGAAGAATAGTGATTGAGTAATGCTACGGCTTGCTCACGCAATGCGATGGGCGTTGTGACTTGACGACCACTTCTGTTGCTACGCCAGTGCTCAAAAGCAGTAACGACCGTTGTTAATTGATCTTGGTTTGGCATGATTGCATCCTAGTAATTTGGTTGCGATCATTAAAACAGATCAAAAAGGGGAAGTTGAGCTAGGCTGCCGTAAGCTCACTAACTACTGGTGATATTGCGCCATTATTTACATTAAAAGATGAAAATGATAACAACATAGCTTTAGCTGATTATATTGGTAAAAAACAGGTGTTAGTTTACTTTTATCCTAAAGCAATGACACCTGGTTGTACGATTCAAGCACAAGCCCTTCGTGATAGCAAAAGTGAGTTAAGTGAATTAAACACTGTTGTTTTTGGTATTTCGCCAGACGAGCCTAAACGTTTAGCTAAGTTTTGTGAACGTGATGAACTTAATTTTACTTTACTGTCTGATGTTGATCATAAAGTAGCGGATGAATTTGGTGTTTGGGGTTTAAAGAAGTTTACCCCTGATTAAAATATATGATAATAAACCTTGATGATTTTCTATGATAAATTGTAATTAATTTGAGTAGATAATATTAAGGATGTGTTATGTCTAAAAGCCAAAAAAAAGTAAACGAGGAAGATTTTAGATTAATAGAAATAGAAGTTGATACCCTAGCTAAAATCAAATATACAACACAAGTAAATGAAGACACATGTAAAGTTGTCTTATCCCCTACTCTTGAACTCTCAAAACTTAAATCACGCCATAAAAAAACCAAAATCATTTTAGCTCCTGATGGCACCATCATTTATCCACAATCACTTTATCTCGTATCAAGGTTAAGTGGTCAAGGGAAGATAAAAGATACTAGTAGTATTGCCAAAGCACTGTTAGCTTATTCTCGCTTTCTTGATAGTACCCATTCCGAGAAAATTGATGATAATGGCGATATAATACCACCTGAATATCTTACTTATAAAAGTTTGAGCAAACACGAAGAAGAAGGTGCACCATGGCGCTTCGCAGAATTCTTACTTTTAAATACTCGTCATAGAAGCTCAAAAGGAAATGAAGCTTTGGCTCTCAGTACAGCAAAAAGTTATATGAACTCGGTGATTGGTTTTTATAAATGGCTGCAAAGGCTCAGCTATATCAAAAATGATAATAACAATATCGTCACGCATTTCTCAAAAATAACTATGGGTAATAATTATGAAAGAACTCAACATGACATATTAGCGCATATAAAATCGAAGAAGCCTCGTGAAGTTGATATGTCTAACATTATGCAAATATTCCCACGTGCTGATTCAACACCTTCCTATAAAAAACTTAAACCGATGACTCTTGATCATTATTCCTTATTTGATCAATATATTAATTACTTACCAGTTCCATTTTCATTAATGTTTAGGCTTGCCATCAAAACAGGTACTCGTATCGATGAGTTATGCCATTTTCCAGCACACCAACTAGGTAACATAAATGCTTCAGGATTAGATGTTATCCCAGTCCAGATCACAGTAACCAAATTTAATAAGCCTCGAATAATAGAAGTACCCGTAGATATTTATGAAGAACTTGAAATTTACAAGTTTAGTAAGAAGCGAATGAGTAATACATCTAAGCGCGATAACCTAATTGGTTCAGAAAATATAGACAGTTATGATTACCTTTTCCTATCGAACAAAGGCAGGTTATATTCAGAAAAAACACTTGAAAAACATTTTAGCAATTTACGTAAATCTATCATAAATATTGATTCCTCATGGTATTACAAAATTCATGATTTACGTTCTACATATGCGACTAACTGGTTACGAAATGAAGCATCAGAGCGAGAAGTAGGTTATGACTTCTTAATGAGTGAGCTTGCTAGCTTGATGGGCCATGAAAGTACCGCAACTACAGAGAAGTACGTAAAACTCATGAATGAAGATACTTCACAACGCTCCGCAGCCAAGCGTAAAAACAATAAAATTAATGGTGGGTGGTAGCATGCCAAAAAGTCCATTAGCCAAAGGTTCTATACAAGTAAAGTCATCCAGAAATAGAGATAATGTCACTCAATTAGCAATTACCATCCCATATAAAAGCAGCGCTGATAAGTTGAATAAAAGTGTTGATATTTCACACCTTACTTTCAAAGGTTGCAATAAAGAAAATCAGCAAATACGAGATCGGATTGTATATTTGCGAAGGTTTGCCAAGAAAGTAAATCAATATGTAGAAAATGGAAAGTCAGTGTTATTTACCACTAACTTGTACGAGACTTTAAGATCTTATCTATTTTTTTGTGATAGTCAGAACGTAGATCCTTTTTCAAAAGAAGGCTATCTCAAGTCTTTTGGTAATGATGGAGAGCAACGTCATCAATTAAAAAAATATGAACCATCATTAAGGTTATGGCAAAGAAGTGATGGCGATGAGATCGGCATAAAAGAGTCTACTTGCGTAAACAAAAACACTGGCACAATAATAGCTCTAAAATGGTGCGGTGTTTATTGTGAAAGCTGGAAACACCTTCATCGCCCATTTAGGAATAGACATGATCCGTTCTTGCCCTACTCTGACGCAGATGAAAAAATGATAGTTTCACGGTTATGCGACTTATTTTTTGGTTTAGCTTTACAGTTAATAACAATTAAAAAAAGTAAAAACCTTAGTTCTGAAATCCTTCCTGTAACGATAGATTTCGGATCTCACAAGGAAGAACTTAACTTATCTACCTCACTTCAGCCACATGTTGGGCGAGTTAAAAATAATAGTGCGTTTAATATTACAATGGGCGCCGCATACCATTTACTTTGCTACTTTACTTCATTTAATGACGGTGTTGTTAGAAAGCTATCTCATCCTATAACCGTTGAGGCAGATAGCCGAGATAAATCTCTTAAGACCATTAAAATTAATGGCTTTAAAGTAAGAGCTAATAAAGAAGTCAGCGCAACATTAACAAATGAAGTGGATAATAATATTTCATTTGATGTAGAAAAAAAAACAGGCGTAGCATTTATTAAACTTTTAACAGAACTATCCTCTTTGTATGGGAGTAATACAGAACTTCTTTATGCTCTTAATTCAGATGGAAAAATATCAAAAAGTTTTGATGTCACTGAAATAAACAAACACTTAGTCACTTTACTAAATCTTGTATCTTCACGTCGAACGTTAAATTTACCTTGGCTACGAGAGTTGTTCTATAGTTTTATCAGCGGTAAAGCTATTGACCTAAAGATTGTTATTAATGATATAGGTAGAAGTATTGTCAGTAGAACTGATTACCCAATAAACCAGAAAAACGCTACTTATAATACCATGAGGGTTAGCTATTTAATTATATCATGCTTTACAGACTCTCCTCTCAAAGGAGCTTTATTGCCTTTTAAATACTCTAATAAAAATGAAGATGGAAATATCAATATTTCATTCTTCTATGATAGTGGTGAGGAAGGATATTTTGAGGTTCCAGTAGGTGAGTTATCGTTAGTTAAAGATATTGAACTATGGGCGACTGCCCGAGCGGATAAAGCACTTAAAAAATATCAACGTTATTTATTTAGAGCTGGTAACTTAGCTGATAAATCCAAGCAATGGGAAGGGTTTAGTCCAATAATATCTAATTCAATGAAGAATTATAGTATTAGGAATAATGACTATTTTATTTCACTGCAATCGAGTCGTTTTCGAGAAACAACTAGTATACAGGAATATAAAGATGGCCACTTATTACACTTGAGTAATCTCCTACAAAACACACTATCAACACTGGAGAGACATTATGCTAATGGCAATCCTGATACTAATAAACAAATCTTATCTCAAGCTATACAAGTTCTTGAACGCATGGCAACAGGAACTAACTTAGAAAAAGCGAAGGAAGAAATAAAAGCAACACTCGGCATACCAATGCTTACACATGATGAATGGCTCAAAAAAAAGACACCCACCAACCCAAATGGATTGATGTGTAATGGTAAACAGGACTTAAAAGAGGGACAAAATACGCAAAGAGCAACTAATAAATCGGTTGGTAAGAAACTACCTTGCTCAGAGTTTGATGTTTGCTTCAAATGCCATTCAGCTAAAGCCGTAGATGAACCAAATGCTATTTACAAACTGATTTCATTCATAGACGTATTAAAGGATTCCTTAGACCATTACCCTGAGGCTAAACAAGAGGTAAAAACTAGAGTCGAAGCATTTGAACAGACACTTGAAGGCGCTAGTATTAATGTTTTTGAAGAAGCAATAAGCCTTTTTAATAAGAATGGACGACACCCTCGTATCACCATGGACCATGCATTACTATCTATCGTTAAGCCAAGGTTATAAATCATGATAAAAATACCAAATCTTGAACATTTAAAGGTTATCAAGAAAGCCCAAAACAATGTTGGTAAACATTCAAATTATCTTATTGACGTTTTAAAACCAGCAATTGAGCATGGTGATTGGGATAGACTTGAGCAACTAGATATCGGGTTCGATATAAATGGGAAATCACTCGGCAAAATCATTGATAATGAAGCGTGGAAAAAACTCCAACAATTTTTAATTCCTAACGCAAGTACCGCACACACATTAGACTTTTCACTCGATGGAAAAATAATAGAGCGTAATCTTATAAATGAGTTAAAAAGCTTAATTTTAAAAATGATGTGGATATCACCTAAAGAAAATTCATTTGCAACGCTTTATCATACTTTAAATGAATTAAAAAAATTTATTAAACCTTTGCTTTTAGAAGGGGTAAATAGTTTTTCACATATTGATATAAACGTCTTGGAAAAATGGGAGTTAGAAGGTTTAACACAGTTAAACTTCAGACGAGAGAGCATTTACTCTTCATTAAACAAACTATTTATTGAACAGGATGGGTTGTCTTTTAATATAGCACTAACTAGCAGATTAACAGCTTCAGATTTTAATCTGAATTTAATCAAAAGGGAGCAATATCCTGTTATCCCACAACGGCTATACTACCGCGCACTATGCGAAGCTGAATCGCTAATTAGTCACTTGTATCCTATGCGTGATGATATTGGCAAACTTTCTAGCTACCTAGTAAACTTTCAAGATAACATCTATGCAGGTTATGTAAAGTACATACACCAAGGTATTCGTGTTAAACCAAATGGTGAGCTTAGTTGGCGACTAGAAAACTCAAATAAAAACGGTAGAATTAAAAACAACCTATTTAAAGAGGCGATTAGTATGATAATTTCGCCTACACTGGCACAAATACTAAACTTAATGGTACAATATCAACCAGTTATAAAGGAGTCATTTTATGATAAATGTTACCCCGATCGCTATATAAAATTAGGCAATGAAGCCATATCGAATCAATCACAAGCTGAACAACTACTGACAAAATACTCTGGTGTTTGCACTTGGGCACTAATGGCAAAATCAGGGATGAGAGGCGATGAAATTTATGATCTCCACACGGTTAATGGTTGCACTACAGTAGTAATAGCAAGACAAACCATTTATTTATTAAATGCTGATTTGGATAAAACCGTCAAAGGTATTCAATCAAAACAAGATGAATTTGTGTCTACAAAGCTTTCCATGAAAGCTTATGAGATACTACAAGCGATTCATACCCCTCTTCGATTAAGTAATAATAGTAAGAGGTTTTTTCATAAATTTCGAGATGGTTTTGGTGCTGTCATGAAAAAGTCAGTTTCTAGAAAAGCTAAAAATTGGTTTGAATCCACTCTTAAGTCAGAACTTAGTCTAACCAACGATGATATCAAAGATTTGAAGCTATCGGATCCAGAGAGAAGCTTTGATGTTGGTGATGACTACCAATTTACTTGTCATCAATTACGTCGCTCATTTGCTTATTACCTTATTGGTTACGAACTACTGTCTTTCCCGCAACTAAAACAGCAATTTAGTCATGTATCGTTAGGCATGAGCAGGCATTACGCAAATAACGCTAGTAAATTTCAAAAACTACGTACACAGAAAGGCAAAGTGAAAAATTTATGTACTGAAGTCGATGATGAAAGAGTTCGTCAAAAGGCTCAAATTTATCTCAATATTTACAATCAATTTGCCAATAAAGAGCGCGTGGCTGGTGGTAAAGGTAAAGAATTTTCCAAAAGGATGATGGTACAAGGTACCAACGCCTTTAAAGATAAAGTTAATAATGACATGTTAACTATCGAATATTGGGAAAATATAATGAGAAAAGGCAAAAGGCACTTACATGTCGTTGCACCAGGCATTTATTGTACGTCTCAAAACTGTAGTCTAAGAACACAAGTCAGCTTAATCGAGTGTGTTGATTGTGATAATGATTACATCGTGGATGCCGTATATGCTGAGGCAATGCGAAAAGAAGCAGAAACACATATGTACTTCGATATTGAGCACAATGAATTAACTCCTCAAACAGCTTCAGAGTCATACATCAAAATTACTGCTGCACAACGAATCATGGATGATTTAGGGGTAGAATATGTACCTGTAAAATTTCCAAAGGCAGTCAAAGATCTACTGATACCTCAAATTGGAGTTACACGATGAAGAAAGCAACAAGAAAAGCACTATTAAGCGCTCTAGATCGGCTCCTTCAAGGTGAACCAACTAATATTGAGTTAAAGAAAAAGGTGAAACAAGGTAAACTTAAAGTCAATAATAATACAGTAGAAAAAGAAGCGGGTTTAAGTGTTGGTACTTTGCGAAACCATCCTGACATCAAGCAGATAATAAAAGCAAAGTCATTGAAAGCAAAGGTTGATAGTAGCGAATCTGTAACATCTGAAATCGAGCTATTACAACTAGAAAATAAAAAACTAAAAAGTGAAAGAACACAACTAAGCAAACTCAAAGCCAAGCATCTTGCAGATTCAAGAAAAAGTGAAGAAGCATTAGCTGAACAAGCCGCACGTCATATCAGCATGGTTAAAAATTTAATGGAAATGATACCTGAGTGTGAGCGCGAGAAGGCAATGGATAAAGTGGTTAATGCTCGAGCTGACAATGTCATTAAAGGCACTTTTAATAAGCAATGAAGTCTTCCACTTTAGAGTAATAACTAACAGTAACGTAATTAATAAAACGACTAACTATAAGCATAACTTAACTTAAGAAAATAAGGACAAAAAACGATGACAATCGAAGTAGGACAAATCGCACCAGATTTTACTTTAAATGACCAAGATAATAATCCAGTCACTCTCTCTGGACTGCAAGGAAAGAAAGTTCTCATTTATTTTTACCCAAGAGCCTCTACTCCTGGCTGTACGATACAAGCTTGTGCATTAAGAGATACTAAAGCAGAACTTGATGCATTAAATGTGGTTGTATTAGGTATAAGTCCTGACACGCCAAAAAAATTGACTAACTTTATCAATAAACAAGAGTTGAACTTCACATTATTAGCCGATGAAGATCATGCTACTTGTGAAGCCTATGATGTTTGGCAGTTAAAAAAATTCATGGGTCGTGAAAATATGGGTGTAGTAAGAACATCTTTTCTTGTAGATGAAAATGGTAATTTAGAGCATATTTTTAATAAGTTTAAAACTAAAGATCACCATGAAGTGGTATTGGACTACTTAAATAAGAACTAACCACCAATAAGACTTAATATTTAACTTGGGCAAACGATAATTGACTGACCCCTCACCTAAAGCAGACGGATAGTCACCTATCTATCAATGTCTTCACAACCAGTCAGGTATACATATATCTGACTGAGTCTAAGAGCATATTTCTGCCCAGCTAACGTGTTTTTGATATTTCTGAGTTACAAAGGACCTGTGATTTCGATTAGTAAGTTAACATTAATATGTTAACTTACTTGTAGTAGTTCAAATATTACCATTATATTCCAAATGTCAGTGTTTACTAAACTAGGTGGCCGTTTAATAGAACAATCCCTTTTCATAAAGAGGTATTATTGTAACCTTCTGGTTTTAATAAACTATACTTTTCTTTAAGTTCTATTTGATGGTAACCATGCATATTACTTTCTAGTGATACAGCTCCTATAATCACTTGATTATTTCTCCCTAAATCCTCTGTACATAAAGCAATTAACTTCTCTGTACCTTCTGTATCAAGATCTTGCTGTTAAGGTGAATCGATTACAACAGGTAACATACATACAGTAGAGTGCTTTTCCATTGTTTTGAGTAAACCATAAACATATTATGGACGATTTTAACCAATAATCACTACAAGTTTGAGGGACTGCTGTAAGCTCAAAGCTGCCTGTGATGTTTCACTTTAGAACGATAACTTTTACCAAAAAGAAGAGATTAATAACTAACAGTAAAAGTAGATTCAGATTAGATATTGTAACAAACAACGCCATAGTCTCTTGTTAGTTTTCGTTAGCTACGAATGATTATTTGCCTATTTTACTCATTGAACTCATATAACTATCCAATTTCCCAATTGCATTTATCATTCTGAATGGATTGCTTAGTGCAGCATCTTCTTCATCTGCTTCGGTTATATTACACCAAGGGCATAACTCACTATCTGTAACAAGTGGCTCTGAACAACTATTACAAGTGCTAGGTGCGGGAGTGATACATTCTTCAGAAAATGTAAATACCTGTTCACTTTCTGATTTCATGTATGGTTTAGGATGACTTTTACCAATAACTAATTCATACCAAACTAAACTGTTTAACTCCGCTACTTCCTTGCTCAATTCAATACTACTTTCAGGGTGTTTGGGACCAACTATAATTGCAGTAACCAGCTCAATCGGAATATATAATATATCGTTTCCGACAACCTTCTCAGTAGCCCCATTCATATCAACAAACCTACACTCTTGTTCATACTTCCAATCATCATATTTAGCAAAATATGACTCAACAAAAACAGCTTCTTGCAGATCATATGAGTATCTAGGTTTTTTTAATACAGCAGCTCTTTCGAGGATCCTCTTTAAACTTTCGAGAGGTTGTTGCCTATAATCTACATCCCAAATTGGATTTCCTTTAAAGTGATTTTGAAGACCTACTAAATCAAATTCCAATACAAACCCAGTGTAGTTATTCGCATAATGAGCCCACATAGGAGAAACAATTGGAGATTTGGAAAAGCATGTAGTTGGACTTTGAGGTATCTCGCTAATTATGTCTTTATAGAAAGCAAGTTGCTCAGTTGGCGTATTTAAGTTCATACCAAGAAATAACTCATAAGGATCATTATAATCCTTAGGTAATGAACACTTTACTCCACAAAATCCTTCTTTTTCAAAAACAAGTTCAATAACATCACTACAAAAGTATTTGTAAATTTTTGCCATTCGAAGTGCACCTATACCAGTAAGAAAACTATTTTTGTCCGCTTAAAGCCTTGTTAAATGTACATTAGTCAGAAGTAATTCTTGATTTAATATCACTAACCTGAACATCCACTTTACTTCCAATGTTAGTAAAACAACCTTCCTCTTCATCGTTTAAATTTACGTAAACATAACTGCCGTCAGCTTTAAGGACTGGCTCATACTTTCCGTCATCAGTAACCTTCTCCATTTTGACTCCAAAAATTTTATTTGCTCCGAGATCAAGTTCATGCCAATCACTTACCTTATAAATTGCAGTTAAAGTAAAAGGCAGCAAGTCTTTAGGTATATTTATATCACTAACGGACATATGCTCAATTAATCGCTCACACTCTTCCCGGTGAGAGAGAAAAAGACGCCTTAAACGAATTCTTTGTTCTAAGTCGTGTTCAATAAAACCGGCTTGATCAAAGGCTATTTCTAAGTCAGAGAATAGCTCATTTTGCTTTTCAATGTATTTTCTGAAATGTATTTGAAATGAGCTTTGAGTTGTCTTTTTTACTTCTTCAAAATACTCTAACAAACTAGCAAGGTTTCTATTTTTGGAGTTTGACTCACTTATAAAGTGCCTATGCCAAGCATGCAAAGCTACTTTTAAATTCTTTGCTTCGCTTAATTCAATATCTAAAAGTATTTGCTGTTTCCACATCGAAGCAGATCTTTCTGCAATTCTTGCACTTTTAGAAGCACTAAGTGCAGCATATGCTGTCGCAAAAGCTGCAAGTCCAGTAAAAACAGTCGCCAATAGTGATAGAAAATCTATACCCTTCTCTGATAGCCATAGAGCAAAAAGGCCACTTATAAAGACTGTTAGCATTGTCCAAAATGCAGTCATAAATTTATATATTGACACAAAACCTCTCGAGTACATTTAACAATTTAATAGTGCGTAACTTGCGCACTTTCCTGCGTTATTGTTGCTCACTTTACTACTTATGTTATTTGTAACAAATAACATAAGACATTGCCACTTAAAGATTTTATTAAATTGTGATTGCAAGAAAACGACCCATTTGCGCATCTACATGAATAGGGGAGAAACTTGTTACAACTGTATATCAATACAGTCACCGTAAAGATAAATATGAAAATAGAATGTAAGTGCTTTTTTAAACGGTTAATTCATTTAAAAAAGTATGGTAAAAACACTAAAACTAAAGTCGGCTATGCTCACAAAGTGAACATTAATATTTAGATGATGAACGACCGCAATGGTGGCATTGCTGTCTATTAGGTAAATATTTACGTAGTCTAAACTGCACATAGATTGATAGATGATAATGCTTGTTTTGCTGAAATCATATTAAACTACACTAGTTGTATTGACATTATGAATCCAGGTTTTGTTGAAGGGTTACCAGACTTCGTTGTATCTTAACAACCGAGTCTTTCGAGTATTTTAGGTGAGTCGCTAATGCTCGGCATAGCGTATGAGATTATATCGTTTAATTCTTTGTTTTTAATCATTTGCTCACAATATTTAGCGCTTCTAGGTAAGTCTTGGTCGAATAAAAAACTTGCACCATTGCCTTTTAAATCATAGATTATTTTAAAATATGCAGATGGAATAGTGTGTGACTCATCAGCACCTGGAAGAGGTTCTTCTTCTAAATATAGCGTGCCAGTTATTACATACAGAGAGTTTCTAAAGCTGACAGCATTGCGTACAGCAATTTCTAAGGCAACCCATGAACCTTGATTTAATGCTGATTTTTGTAGTGTTATATTGGATAAGTAGTTTAGCTCTATCCAATTCTTATGCCCAGCAAAACTCGCTAAGGGAGCTTGATGTCCTCTGTCAGTTTTCAACTGCTTAAAAGCGCCTTTATAATCAGGCTCTTCTAATGATTCGTCATCATCAATCAAGTCATCATTACCCCAATTTCTGCCTGGGCTATCACCAAAATTAGATACATTTACTTCATAGGCAACCCAATCTGCAAATTTTGTTTTTGGGTTATTACTTAAGGCATAAGTATGGTTGAACACAACATCATTATTTTCAATTAGTACGCTAGGACAACCTATAGGGCAATGCACACTTCTAATTTCAGCGTGAGCTAAAGTGTTATAAACAATGAATAATAACAGTATAAGTATTTTCAATTTTAGCCGTTAGGAATGTGGCCATTGATTATATATTAAAGACTATTATACAAAAATTTATATCAAACAGAATAGTCTTCAACTTTATTCTTTTGTATTTGTTCAAGGTAAAGTTCTGCAAGCTCCATCGAACCAAAAAAATTATTAATAGCTTCACGGATAGACAATTTAATATGATGAAGTTCAGGGTTTCGATTTGTGGCTAAGTTTAGCCATGTTTCAATGAGTATTACTGGTGGGTATCCTTTCATAACCTTAACATTTGGTGTTATATAACTATAGAACACCTTCCTTAAAAAGCTAATTTTTTATTAATATAAATTAATTCATTTATTAACTATTGCTCTTATGAATACAGGGTATTAATATTAGATTTCAAAATTATTTTCAAGGATAGAAACATGATATTAGAAAATCGTTTATACCCACACCCAACAAGACCAAATGACCCTAGCCCTCTAGAATTAGCTATTTTTAACTACGAACTGAAAGCAAAAAATTATCACAATCAGCGGATTAAAAAAAATAACAGCAAAGATATTCAGGAAAAAATGAAACGTGACTTTGAGCATTTACAGCGTGAAAAAACAAGGATAACTGGGCATGTTTTGGCTCAAGAAAGCTTAAATATTTATAGAGAAAACAACGAAAAATTGACAACAAAGCAATTAAGGCAAGAGAAACATCACCCCACTGAAAAATTAGCTAGCTATTTAACCGCTGTTGGAGAGCCAAAGCCAACAACAATGCATGAAGCTCACCACATAATATGTGGTAAAGGAAGGTTCCGGCAAGCAATGATGTTAAGAGCAAGACTTAATCTGCACATCCATGGGATTGGTATAAATGACCCTGTCAATGGGGCTTGGCTGATTAATTTCGTCAAAAACAAAGAACAAGATTGGGCAACACCTGATGCACCCGCACATAGAAAAATCCATCGGTATAATTATGAAACATGGATAGGCTCTACTTTAGGAATCCAAAATAGACCAAGTAAGATCCAGTTTTTGAACTCATTACGAAATGTAAAAATAAAAATTAAAACAGGTAATATGCCTGCGAAAGTATTAGACACTAAAGATGAACTTTGGAAGGGCGTGTAATGGGTATATACCAAATAAAAGCACAAGAAAACACATATGACATAATTGATTTAGATGTTGTTGTTCTTGCAGAGAAGCTTGCTGAAAACCCAACGCTTGATGAAGATACTCTTATTGAGCTTTTAATGAATCTACCTTTTGACAATACATCCTTAAAAAGCATGTGGCCGGACGAAATGGTATGTAACTATTTTGGAAAGTCAAAAGAGCAAAATTACGATATTAATGTTTACGCTAACTTTTTAGTGTTAAATATGAAAGCCTATAATACCTTGCATGGTGAACTAAAAGAATTTGGCGAATTTTTACCCCTTAATGTTGAGGGTGATAAAATGATGATGTTTAATTTATTAACATTTGCTCAAGAGAATAAAACCTTATGTGAAATGTCATATTTAGATGGTTTTGAAAATGGATTGAAAACATTGTGCTTTGATGAAGCTGATACTGTTACTAAAACTATATTTAAATCAAAATTGCAAGGTGGGATGACAAATTATTGTACCGATAAGCTTAAGCACTTAGTTGAAAAAAATGACCTGTCAGGCGTTAAATTCGATACAGATTTACTTGATTATTTTTAATAATCAGGTTTTTTATCTGGACATGTTACTTAATACTTTCGATAAGATTTATTGTATCTTGGTAGCATTCTTTGCAAAAACTAATGAAAGCTTTAAGCTCGTTTCCTGTGTGATATAGCGGCTCTCCAACACTAGGAGCATCATATTTAGCGCTATATTTAGAAAGAATGGCTATATAATCGAGTCTACGTGTGGCAGGTATAACAAGAGGAGCGAAACCCGCCCTGATCTTCCCCCGTTTTAGTGGACACCTCCTCACACACTGAGGAAGTTAATGTCTGCAAACCTTCACCTAAGTTGTCCTTATTTACTGAAAAGGTCAGCTTATGGCTAACTTTTGACCTAAAGAAAAAACAATAGATAACTTCGAAAAAGCTACATTGAAGTAATACCCATTCAACTATGCGACTGTCCGCAATGGTGGCTTTGGAGCCAGTTATTCAAGTTATACGCTCCAAATAAAATGTTAGTGATTTTATTCTTTATTTGTATATGATAATAGTGTGTTAATTGCTTTTATCTGCCCAAGTAATTTAAACTTTTTATCTTCAGCATTATGATAATCATTTGTTAATACCGCTTTCAATTCAGGGTAAACTTTTAGCAACCTTTTATATTCTTCTGTCTCTCCAATAGCAGACATTACCTCTACCTTATATTGCATCAGGGTATCTGACTCAGTATTGATGGTTACTGAATAAGGCTTGGTTGATTTAACTAAGTTATTTGTGGGGTTATTGCTCTCCTTTGAGAGCTTACAAATGAACTTAACACTACCGAATAAACATGTTTTTAAATAAATAGCATTATGACTATATTTATCACCTTTTTTATTAACTAATTTTTTTTTAAGTAATCTTAATATTTGCTTATAGACAAACTTTCTAGCTACAAAACGACAAGTACCCCCGGATAACTTTAAATAAGCATCACTTAGCTCAGAAATGGTGAATTGGTAAAAAGAGGTGTCTTCTAGTATTTGAATTAAATGTTCATTCATTCCAATTTTAATATCCAAAATATCACTCCTCAATTTCAATTGCTCTGTATACGGAGCAATTTTATGTTTTTTCTCTGTGACAATCAAGCTCCATTATCGGAGCAGTGTCATATGAATATTATAGGTTTTAATATACGAAAAATTAGAGAACGTAAAGAATGGACTCAAGATCTGCTTGCAGCGAAATGTAACTTACTGCAGTGGAATATAAGCAGAGGTACGCTCGCAAAAATTGAAGCTAAAGTAAGACGAGTAACGGATATAGAAGTAAAAATATTAGCTCAAGTATTAAATGTGACTATTGAAGAGCTCTTTGAAGATACTTAAATTTGGTACTCACTTAAAGTGATAGCTTTTCTCAAGTTTGAATGTCGATGATATTTATTGGCATTGATAATCCTAGTATAAATAAGTGCAATTATAATATTACTACCCTGAACATAATGAATCACAATTCTGGCCTGAAAACACACGTTTTTTTGGAAGAAAACAAGCTGGTTTACCGTAAATTCACTCTCTAGTTTTTTTAGTATTCACTCCGATAATAAAAAATGTTCTCATTGTCTTAATAAATACTATTATCGATGAGCTAAAAAACAGCATTTGATATAAGTAAATGGTATTAGTCTGTATAGATGAGTGAGCTAGTAATAATAATGCAAACAGATCTTTTTCGTTAAGGGTTAGTTCCTACAAATCTAGGTAAGTGGGTTTTTGCAGAATATATTTACCCTAGCTCATTCTTTTATACCGATTTACCCATAGAAGTATCAACAAATAGACCACTTCGTTGTGCTGACAAGGAAGATGAAAGGTAGGTGCAATAATAATTGTTTGATTTTTTGATTGAATATCTACTCTAATTTGAAAAAAATATGATAAATATTATTCTTTGAGGTGAATAACAAGCTAATATATGCTAAGATATTGTTTTAAAATGTTTTATTATAGAATCATCATTTTTATTATCATAAATAATTCCCAAGGGTAGGCTTGCATGGGTAAAGAATACGATGGCATTCACCGTTTAAGCTTCCTTATTGGTTTAGATGGTAAAATAGCGCATGTATTTAATAAATTTAAAACCAAAGATCATCATGAAGTAGTTATCGATTTCTTAAAATCAGCTAAAATATAGTCTGTTAATAAAACGATCAAATGACAATATTAACTAGCGGTTTACTCGCTGGTTAATAATATCCCTCTACCACTAAGTATATCTGAAATCCCCCCTCTAAATTATATATGCTGCGTACTTAAAACCATCACAGCTACTTAATTAATCAAATAACATCGTAAATATAGATATCTTAAATTCAAATTAAATACGTAGTTTCCACAATTCATTAAGTAGAATACCCAATAGAGTTTTCCATGCGTATAGGTAATCATCACACTATTAATTTTAATTTTTGAGGTGTTGGTTATGAATAAGAAAAAACATAAAACGGAATTACAGGCAAATTATCAAGCAATGGTAGATAGCATAGAAAAATTTGTAATTGAAGAAGGTAAAACTTTACAACAAGCTTTTCAGGCGGCAGAAGAACAGCTCGAGGATGCGAAAGAAATAAGCAACGAACATATTCAAGAAGCCAGTAGAGACTTAAAAGATAAGCTGCATTTATGGGGTGATGCGATAAAGGGCGTAAATGAAGCCTACAAAGACCAAATAAAATTAGAAGTGAACTATATAAATGATTCAATTTGGGACAAATTACAACATGTTGCTAATTCAAACTACGCAGAATTAATGAACTTCACAAACTCGCTAAAAGAAAAAGCTCAAGCAGTCAGATCAGATGAGCATCTCCTTGCACATCAACAACACAATCAATGGGCTTCAGATCATGCTTTATGGTTAGATGAAGTTGAGTACTGGAAAAAAGATCATCGTCAAGCATTAACGAAACTAGTCGAAATAGAAAAACGATTTAATCAGCAATCAAGATCTCTTGATGAGCATTCTCAAGACATTAAAAAGCATACACAAATAGATCATCAACACGAAAAATTTGTCGCAAATGCTGAACAAGACCCTACGAGCGAAGTTTTTAAAATTATTGATGAAAACGCAATCGCAGACCATCAGACAGAATGTAAGATACATGAAAAAAATGCTGCAAATCATCAAGCATTAAAAACTCAGCATTTGAAAATAATGTCGATGCTGAATATGCTTCATAACGAACTTAATAAGAGCTAATACACCAAATGATGGCTGACAATAATGACTAAGAGAAACGTAAACATCATTATCTATTTCATCATTTTTCTTCAAAGAAAGTTTTTTGTAGTTTCTGCAATACAACAGGGAGTAATTCGGGAAGATCTTGCGCGATAAGACCCAGGCCAAATTCTGACGCTGCTGCTCCATGCAGCCAGACGGCTGTTGCTGCAGCATCGAAAACAGGCATCCCTTGTGCTAAAAGACCAGCAATAAATCCGCTAAGAACATCACCACTGCCACCGGTGGCAAGTTGAGGAGGTGCATTCGCATTAATAATGGCTCGCCCATCAGGAGAGGCGATAACTGTATCAGCCCCTTTGATAATAACAACCGCGTTACTTTGCTTGGCTGCACTTCTTGCACAATAGAGCTTGTCACCTTCAAAGTTAAATAATCGCTTAAACTCACCTGCGTGTGGTGTTAACACACAAGGTCCAGTGATTGCTTTAAAAAGTTGTTCAGGGCTATCGGTGAAAACGGTGAGTGCATCAGCATCAAGAACTACCGCGCGTCTTGTCGCTAGCGCCGCGAGTACAAATTGCCGTGTTATTTCATTAACGCCAGCTCCAGGCCCTATCGACATAACATTACAGCGAACATCGCCAAGCATAGTTTTTAAATCTTTGAGCGTTTCAAAACGGCGAACAATAGCATTAACTAGTGATGAGGCATAAATGTTCCATACCTTGTCTGGAGCTGCAACAGTCACTATTCCCGCACCTGCGCGTGCTGCTGCTTGAGCCATCAACCGACTAGCACCAGTGATGTGTTCACCTCCCAAAATAAGAACGTCTCCGCGGTCATATTTGAAATTTTCTGACTGCGGCCATGGGTATTTATGCTGCCACAATAGTGGATCATTTTTCCATGTCATTTGTCCATTATTTGGAAGTAATGACGACGGTATGCCAATATCAGCTAAAACGATATCACCGCAGTGTTTTCTACCAGGATAGAGTAAATGTCCAATTTTTTCTCTAAAAAAAGTTACAGTGATATTGGCCCTAGTGGCAAGGCCTAATACCTTTCCGGTAGATCCATCAATCCCGCTAGGAATGTCAATAGCACAGACTGGAGTGTCACTCTGATTCAATGCCTCAATTTGCGCCAATGCTATTCCAGCGATTGGACGTGAAAGTCCAGCCCCAAAAATAGCATCAACAACAAGATCCGCGTTATTGAGACAATCTGTAGAAAAAGACTCTATGTCGCTGCCCCAAAGATTAGCTGCTTTAGCGGCATCGCCTGACAAATCATCAAGTGACCCTAATAAAGCAACAGTCACCGGCCAACCTGCTAAACGTAACGCAATCGCTGTAACAAAACCGTCGCCACCATTATTGCCTGGACCACAAAGTACAGCTACTGGCCTTATAGACCAGTGTGCTTCAATGGTATTTGACACCGCAGAACCTGCAGCTTGCATCAGAGTGAACGAATCTATTCCCTCAGTGATAGCACGGCGATCCACAGATTGCATTTCAAGTGCGGTCAGCAGTCTTAGTGAAGAAGCGAACATAGTCATTACATAGCCTCAAATACTTTTTGCAGGGTATCTTTAGCGTCACCGAATAACATTCTTGTATTATCTTTAAAGAATAGAGGATTCTGTACACCAGCATACCCTGTTGCCATTGATCGTTTTAGCACAATAGATGTCTTACCTTTCCAGCATTCAAGCACCGGCATTCCAGCAATAGGACTGTCAGGTTTATCGAGTGCTGACGGATTAACAATGTCATTGGCGCCAATAACGAGAGAAACATCGACTTGTGGAAAGTCTTTATTGATTTCATCTAGCTCAAAAACAATATCATATGGAATTTTTGCTTCTGCTAGTAATACATTCATTTGCCCAGGCATTCTACCTGCTACAGGGTGAATACCAAAACGCACGTTAACCCCTTTAGCAAGTAAAGATTTCGTGAGCTCAGCAACAATTTGCTGTGCTTTCGCAACGGCCATGCCATAACCCGGGATAATCATCACTTCTTTTGCGTCCAGAAGAAGTTGCGCTGTTTCATTTGAAGTAGTCTCGATGATATCTCCTTCCTCTTCTGATTCTGACGAGGTTTTAGTTGTACTACCACCGCCAAAACCGCCCGCAATCACAGCAAGAAATTTTCTATTCATTGCACGACACATGATATAACTTAAAATTGCACCACTTGAACCAACTAACGCACCTGTGACAATTAACAGATCATTGTTCAACATAAAACCGGTAGCCGCTGCGGCCCAACCTGAATAACTATTAAGCATAGATATCACAACCGGCATATCGGCACCACCAATTGCCATTACCATATGAATACCAAAAACCAATGCAATACCAGTCATGACCATCAAGGGCACAATACCACTCCCCGTCGCAGACTGTTCAACGAACTCATATCCTAGCCAAATTGCCGCGACTAGCAAACCAAGATTGAACAGGTGACGTCCTGGTAATGTTAGTGGTTTACTACCGATATTACCGGATAATTTTCCAAACGCAACCACCGAACCGGAGAACGTGACGGCACCAATTAGCGTGCCGAGATAGGTTTCAATATCATGAATTGTTAGATCAATACCCGTTAATTGCCCAGAAGTGTTCGCGAAATTTGCATAACCAACCATAACAGCTGCCAACCCGATTAAACTGTGTAGGCTAGCAATAAGCTCAGGCATTGCAGTCATCTGCACACGTTTTGCCACAAGCAACCCAATACTACCACCGACGACCAATGCCAGCATCAACTCAACATAATGGTTAGTTACAACACCAAAAATTGTCGCTAATAAAGCGATGACCATACCAGAAATACCATACCAGTTACCCCGACGAGCCGTTTCCTGACTAGAAAGTCCACTTAAGGCTAGAATAAAAAGAATCATTGCGGCGATATACGCCATAGTTACAATACCTGTACTAATCATAACAACCTCATTTGCGGAACATTTTGAGCATACGATGTGTGACTGCAAAGCCACCGACGATGTTAATGCCCGTAATTAATATGGTGAAAACGGCAATCCACATGATTGTGTTGTTTGTCGAACTTATTTGCATCAACGCGCCAATAACGATAATACTTGAAATTGCATTGGTGACACTCATCAGCGGCGTATGTAATGCTGGTGATACATTCCAAATTACCATGTAGCCAATAAAACAGGCGAGTACAAAGACAGTGAAATGCGACATAAAATCAGGCGGTGCAACCGAGCCGAGTCCCAATAAAGCAACCGCAGAAATTACAACACCGATGATTGGGCCAATAATTGATTTTTTACTTTCAGTCTCAACCGCTATTGGTGGCGATGTAGGCTGCTTAGCTTTAGGGGGGACATTCACTTTCAACACTGGTGCTGGCCATGTTATTTCGCCGCTAGTACAAACCGTTGCGCCACGGATAACATCATCTTTCATATTAACGACAATCTCGCCGTTTTTTTCTGGTGTCATGTCGGTTAATAGATGTCTAAGATTAGTGCCATATAATTGACTAGACTGCGCTGCCATACGGCTGGGATAGTCGGTATAACCGATTATCGTCACACCATACTCGACAGTAATTTCACCTGGCACCGTTAATTCACAATTACCACCTTGTTCTGCCGCAAGATCGACGACAACGCAACCATTTTTCATCGATTGAATCATCTCAGTAGTAATTAATTTAGGTGCAGGTTTTCCAGGAATAAGCGCTGTAGTGACAATAATGTCGACATCTTTAGCTTGCTCAGCAAAGAGAGCCATCTCAGCCTGAATAAATTCATCGCTCATCACTTTGGCGTAACCACCATCCCCTGTGCCATCTTCATCTTTGAAATTGAGCATAAGGAACTCTGCATCCATGCTTTCAATCTGTTCTTTAACTTCGGGGCGTGTATCAAAAGAACGAACGATTGCCCCCAGACTTTTAGCGGTAGCAATTGCTGATAACCCAGCAACACCCGCACCAATAACGAGGACTTTAGCGGGTGGCACCTTTCCTGCTGCGGTGATCTGTCCTGCAATAAATCGATCAAAATTATCCGCAGCCTCAATGATAGCTCGGTAGCCAGATATATTTGCCATAGAGCTACGTGCATCCATTTTTTGTGCACGTGAAATACGAGGGATATTGTCCATCGCAAGAGCAGTGACCCCTATCTTGTTCAAGCGTTTTAATAGTTCGGGGTTTTGCTCTGGCCATAAATAACTGATCAGGGTTTGGCCGTTTTTAAATAACGAAATCTCGCTATCTTCAGGTGCCAGTACCTTAAGCACTATGTCAGATTGTGCCCATAACTCTTTCGCAGTAGCAATAATGTCACAACCTGCACTAGCATAATCATAATCACTAAAGTTAGCGGCGACTCCAGCGTCAGTTTCTACTAGTACCTTGTAACCCAATTTTGATAATTGAGCTACAATGTCTGGTGTTGTCGCTACGCGTCGCTCACCCTTAAAAATTTCTTTTGGAATACCGATTTTCATTAAATATTCTCCAAACCGAATCATAAAAATAGCTAATACCACAAATCACTGACATTTAATTATTAAGCTGTATAGCCACTATCAATCACCAACTCGCTCTAAGTGACAAATGTTAATGTCCTTTATGTACTAAATCCAAATTAATCATGATTCTGATAAAGCTTTAACTAAACGATAACAGCGAACCAAGTGAAAACATCATCTAATCCGCTGTAGTTGAATTTAGTTCTTGGTAAAATCGATGACTACTCGTGCAGGCACTTTCCCATTCTCAAGCCTTGTAAATATTTCATTAATTGATGATAAAGGCTGTAATTCAATATCAGCTTTAACTTTACCTTCTGCAGCAAAAGCAAGTGCTTCAGCCATATCCTTACGATTACCAACAAATGATCCACGGATAGTGATGCAATTTGCCACAACATCAAAAAGAGGCGTTGGAAATTCACCTGGAGGTAAGCCAACTAACACACAAGTACCATGCTTGCGAGTCATACCCAGACCTTGTTCAAATGCTGGAAGCGAAGGTGCTGTTATCAATACACCGTGTGCACCGCCATTAGTCACTTTCTTAACCGCTTCTATTGCATCATCCGCTTTAGCATTAACTACTGCATCGGCACCAACTTGAGTAGCATGTTCAAGCTTGCCGTCATCAATATCTACAGCACAAACCTTCAGCCCCATGGCTTTTGCATATTGAATAGCCAAATGCCCAAGACCGCCACAACCAGAAATTGCAATCCATTCACCAGGTTTAGCAGTAGTCTCCTTAATTCCCTTATAAGTGGTAATGCCAGCACAAATAATTGGCGCGGCTTCTATCGCTGATAATCCATCAGGAATATGCGCAACATATTTAGGGTCGGCAATAATGTACTCAGCAAAACCACCATTTTTGGTATAACCACCAAATTCGGCGTCAGCACACACAGTTTCCCATGCACTTAAACAGAACTCGCAATGACCACAAGCAGAATAAAGCCAAGGCACGCCAACGCGATCACCAACTTTCACATTTGTTACACCTTCGCCTATTTCTACAACCAAACCAATTCCCTCATGTCCTGGAATAAAAGGTGGTGTAGGTTTTAATGGCCAGTCGCCATTTGCTGCATGTAAATCGGTATGGCATACACCACAGGCTTCAGTTTTAACCAAGATTTGACCTGATTCCGGTGTAGGGATATCCCATTCACGAAGAACCAATGGTTTTCCAAATTGTTCGACTACGGCTGCTTTCATTTTCTTAACCATGATAATTTCCTTTATAATTCAATACATCGTTTCAGTGGAATGTATCGTTAAAACGGTGCGTTAATATCTACAACGTCGATCAGTTTATGATTAACGAACTCTTTAATTCCTAAACCAAGTAATTCTCGGCCATATCCAGAGCGGCGCACTCCGCCAAAGGGTAAATCTGCTTTTACCATGGTTGGATGATTTACAAACACCATGCCGGTAGAAATTTTCTTCGCTACCTCAAAACCATGTTGCGGATCCGAAGTAAATACTGAACCACCCAACCCAAATGGAGAATCATTAGCAATCCTAATTGCGTCTTCTTCATCCTTAGCACGAAAAATCATTGAAACTGGGCCAAAAAACTCCCAATCTCGCGCGGGGTTATCTTCGCCAATATCAGTCAAAATGGTTGGTTGTACGAAAGCTCCTTGGGTTGGAACTTTAGGTCCCACTTCAGTCGCTTTTGCGCCAAGTTTGATTGCTTCTTTGATTTTTTCTTTAAGATCATCAGCAGCGCTTTGTGATGATAAAGGCGCCAATGTCGTTGCTGGGTCAAAAGGGTCACCTGCACGTAATTCAGCTACACCTTTGGTATAACCTTCTAGAAATTCATCGTAAACTTCATCCGCAATGATCATGCGTTTAGAAGACACACAAACTTGTCCACCGTTCCAATGACGGCCAAACACTGCCCAGTTAATTGTTTTTTCCATCTCGGCATCAGCTAATACAACAAAAGCATCTGCACCACCGAGTTCTAATGTTGATTTTTTAAGTGCTTTACCAGCGGTAGATGCGATTATTGCACCCGCACCTTCTGAGCCAGTAAGAGCAACACCACGAACGAGTGGATGATTAATAATCAGCTCAGTCTGCGAATGTGCTGCATAAAGATTTTGGAAAACACCTTTTGGTAGCCCTGCTTCTAACATAAGTTTTTCACACGCTGCAGCACTTTGTGGAACAATGCCAGCATGTTTAAGCAACATAGTGTTACCTGCTGACAATTGCGGTGCAATGATACGTGCTACTTGATAATACGGAAAATTCCACGGTTCAACCGCAAGCAATACACCGAGAGGGTCGTGAACAATAACCGCGTCACCTTCTGCTGGATCTGCGACTACTAGTTTCTCTGGCGCAAGTAGTTTCTCAGCATTAACAGCGTAATACTCAAAAATTGCGGCTGATAGTTCAACTTCAGCTTTAGCCTCTCCGGTTATCTTGCCCATTTCTAAGGTCAATAACTTGGCATAATCATCGATGTTTTTACGTAACAGATCAGCGGCTTTGTGCATGATTTTCGCACGCTCAGCAAATGATGTGCTTTTCCAAGCAAGAAACGCTGTATTCGCGTCTTCTATTGCTTTATTTATTTCAATGTCAGTAGCATCAGGAAACGTTTTTAAAACTTCTCCAGTGTATGGATTTGTTGTTGCATAAGTCATAGTAATCTCCAAGTTAAATATCGGGTCATGTCTGCTAATTATGATGCGGCGACAACGCCATACATCTTTATTAAACGTATACATAAGACGGGGTTAAAATACCCATAAATTATCGTCTTCATGCATTACAGGTACAATTGGTGATTGCCGTAAAAACATGTGGATATCCACAATGATTAAAAATGATTAGGAGATTCAAGGTAAATTGTTACCCCTATATTTACGGGCGCATGATTTTACTGAACTTGGTATTAGAATGAAGAGTATCGAAAAATAAAAGTATATTAAGCTGAGATCAGATTAATTATTACGACATAACCCAAAAAAACAAATAAAAACCAAATATAAAAGCGATGACCGCTATGACCTTGCTTTCAAGCTTTAGGCTTATATATCGATTCGTTTCGGAGACTAGATCAGACAACCCTATATAAATAAAATTGCCCGCTGCAAATGGAATAAGCCACAAAATATCTATTTGAAAGAACAATATATACGCAGTTATACCACCAAGTAAATAAGTCGGACTCGATAGTAAATTGAAAATAAGTACTGAACGTTTTGACCATCCAGTATAAAAGAGTGTCGTTAAATCTAACAATTTTTGAGGCACTTCATGTACTACAATCGCCAACCAACAAATAAGACCTAAACGAGTATCAATTAAGAATGTTCCTCCTATCATCATGCCCGCTAAAAAACTTTGAAAAGCACCACCTATCATCATAATGTAGGTCATTTGCTTCTTATTTTTTTCTAATGAGTTAAGGCGGTATTTCCAATGTAAAAGCTGCTTTAAAATAAAAAATATAGTGAAGCCTGCCATGATCAATACTGCTAATGATTCTGAGCTGTTATTTATCTTATGAACAAAGGGCAAAATATGAAAAAAAACACTGCCGAACAATGAACCAGCAGCGAAATAAATCAGCGGTAAAAGTAATTTTTCAATCGTAGAAATATTAAGTAGTAATGTGACATTTACTATCAGAGCCATTAAGCTCATAAATAAGCCACTAATAATGATCCAAGTTAAGACAGTCATTAAGCACGACCAACTTTACATTCCCCTAATTAATAAACAGGGCAAGTAATATGAGTAAATAATTATATTCTCATGTTCATTAGCTATACTCTATTAGGGGTTTCCACATGCAGATAGGAGAAATATTTTACACTTACGCATCAGTGCAATGTGATTGTTTAAATATTTTTAATTATTAGGCCTAAATATATAAGCCTGAGGTTATAATACAGCTGATTCTATCGCTTCTAACTTAACTTTAACTCGTACTAACTCCGCGAGTGTTTTGACGCCTAATTTATCCATAACATGCGATCGGTGAACCTCTACCGTGCGCTCACTTATACCAAGTTCGGCTGCAATCACTTTGTTCATCACTCCGCTAGTCACTCGCTCAAGCACGTCCAACTCTCTCTTTGATAGTGATTCAAATTTATTTTTAAGATTAAGTTCACTAATGACCTCATCATTTCTTTTTTCATCAAACTCAAGTGCTTCATTAATGCGATCAATCAAATCTTGTTCATTAAAGGGTTTACGAACAAAATCCAGTGCGCCTAATCGCATAGCCTCTACAGCCATGGGTATATCACCGTGACCAGTAATAAAAATCATAGGTAATAAACACTTCAATTCATTAAGTTTTCGTTGAAGCTCCAAACCACTCATTTTAGGCATACGTATATCCAAAACGATGCAACCCGACATATTATCATTATAGGCTTTTAAAAATGACGTAGCTGAATCAAAGCTGCAACACGCCTGCCCTATTGACTCTAACAGCATAGTCAAACCGTCTCGAATGCCTTCGTCATCATCTATAATAAAAATAGTCGGTTTATTTGTCATTAAACTTGTCATCAAGATTTCCTTCGTCATGAACGGGCAATGTAAATAAGAAGATTGCGCCGGAGGGCTTATTGGGAATAAAATTTATTTGGCCATTGTGCTCTTCGATTATCCTTTTAGAAATTGATAAACCGATACCTGTTCCATTATTTTTCGTTGACGAAAAAGGTGTGAACAACTTTTCAATCATCTTTTCAGCGAGACCACAACCGGTATCGGCAATGGTAATCTCAATAAAACCATCTGTTTTTAGACTTTCTGTCAGTGTGATCGTTGATCCATTTTTGCAACCAATTGACTGCATTGCCTCCATCGCATTTCTAAGCAGATTGAGAATAACTTGTTGTATTTGTACTCGGTCAACCACTAGTTTTATATTCTTGTTAGCTACAATGGGCACTATTTTAATATCATATAACCTAGCTTCTAATTCAGCTAACTTTATCACTTCATCAATCAATAACTTGCAATTAACCACTTCTTTAAGTCTTTCCCCTTGCCTTGTCATGATCTGAACACTTTCAAGCACAGCCCCTGCACGACGAGAGTGCTGACTAATTTTTTCAAATATTGAAGGCAACTTCTCAAACTGATTGTTTTTACAGAAATTTTTAGCCGTTTGAGAATAAAGTGAGATGGCAGTTAAAGGCTGATTGATTTCATGTGCCATTCCAGCAGCCATTTCACCCAGCGAATTTAGTCGGTCGGCATGAGCAAGTTGTTCCGTATGTAACCGCCTTTGTTCTTGGCTAGCTCGTTGCTGGGTTATATCTCTAATAACTCCAACAAACATTCTATTTTCATGATTTTTAAATTCACTGACCGATATATGAATGGGGAATACCTCTCCATCTTTACGTTGGGCGACAAGTTCACGCCCGGTACCAATAATATGGATTTGGTTGGTCTTTATATAATGTGATAGATAGTCATCATGTTTGTCATTATAATATTTTGGCATCAATATTTTGATTGCTTGATCTTTTATTTCATCGAAGGTGTAGCCAAACATTTTTTGCGCCGCATCATTGAAACTCTTAATCATCCCACGTTGATCAATCGTTATTACAGCTTCTACTACCGAATTTACAATGGTGTTTGAGAATGCATCACTGTCGATAAGGTCAAATTCGACCTGTTTGATTGAAGTAATATCAGTAATGAAACCCTCAAGTATGAAATCATTAGTATGAGAAGAACTGATAGATTCACCCTTTTCCCATACAAATTTAATGCTCTTTTCTTTCGTTAAAATACGATATTCAATTTCAAACACATTCTTTAATTTTATCGCATTATTAATCGTTTGACACACCCGTTCATAATCATCAGGATGTATAATACTTCCCCAAAGTATATTATATTGTTCAAATTCTAGTTTAGTGTAGCCGGTGAGTTTTTCGCAACCATCGCTGACAAAGATCATAGGCCAATTTGTCTTGTTTAAAGCCTGATAAGCCATACCAGGTAGATTATTTAACAGTTGCTTCATTTTTTTACGATCACATCTAATTTTATTAGCTTGATTGACCGCAAATAACGCTGAACATACGGCTAGCCCAAAGAAAACACTTAACAAGACACCAAGCAACATCAACGTTTTCATCATTCGAAAGTGTGTTTGAGAAAGAAATTCACTTTCAGGTGCCATTTCAATTCGCCATGTTTGCTCTAAAAACTCAAATGATGCTTGCTTATTCCAAGTGCTATCTATCATTGAATCATCAGTGCCATCTGAATAGATTTTTTTATCATCAATAAAGATTGTTAATTGATGCTCAACTAGTAAGTATGAAGGCAGAACTTTATTAATATAGGTATTTAATAAAAGGATACTGCCAATACCCAATTCTAACTCTTGGCTTGTTTTAGTATTTTTATAGATGGGAATAAAAATTCCCAAACCTAAATCGCCTTGATTTGAATTTACGGCAATAATAAGACCTGCTCCACTATTTATTTTTTCTTTAATTGCGGATAAATGTACTGGTGACCTTAATGCTACATCAAAATCACTGGTTGATTGCTTAGTTTTAACCGGTGTTATTTTTCTGATTTTATAAGCTTTATCAAACCATGTAATCACCTGATAACCATAATCAGTATCTGATAAAGCATGACTGATCATAGCCCAATCATCATCTGCTATTTGGCTCGGCGAGGTAGATAAAGGTGCGGCATATAAATGGGCTAATTCAGACAATGATGTTATTTGCTTTCGGATGTCTTTTTCAAGGAGTGTTTTAACCCCATTGGCTACGCTTTGGGTAACTCTATCAATATGGGCCTGTTCCTGTGACTCAATATACAGAACGACAAATGTTATTAAGCCAGCAGATAAAACACTGGCTATTATTGAATACCATAAAATGGCAAGTTGAGGGGAGAAAGAGATTAACTTGTTTTTACTATCAAATTTCATGAATAGAGTTAACAGATTATTTAAAAAACAATTGGTCGTTTGATTGTACACCTATTGGAAGAAAATTGAAGTTGTGTTGAATCTTCTCCATTCTAACTTTATATACGCTATTACGTAAATTATTCACCATAGTTTTAAGTTTAAATAACTAACCGATATAACTGTTTACCCGCACTTAAAATAGAGCACAACCGTTTACCTGTCGGCTATATAAGCAATTCAACTGAGAATAGCTTATATAGCTCCCTTGGAAAAACTTATGATTAAGCTAACAGTAAATATTGCTGATTAAATCGGCATATATTTACGTTTACTGTAACGAAGTAATAATTAAAATGGCAAGTATTATCGCTACCCTCTTTAATTTTTTAAGTTATAGATTCAAAGTCTTCCTGCGTTGTAGACCAAGCATTAATTACCGCTTTTACTAAAGTTGCTAAAGGTATCGCGAAAAATATTCCCCAAAATCCCCACAGCCCGCCAAAGAGTATTACTGCAATAATAATAGTCACAGGATGAAGGTTAACTGCTTCTGAAAAGAGCAATGGCACAATAACATTACCGTCTATGGCTTGAATAATCCCATAAGCCAACATTACATAGCCTAGTTCTTGGCTAAAACCAAACTGAAATAGCGCTACCAAAAAGACAGGAATGGTTACAATAGTTGCCCCAACATAAGGTACTAATACTGACAAACCAACGAGTACGCCTAATAAAACAGAATAACGTAAATCAAGAAAAACAAACGCGATAGTGGTAGAAGCGCCAACAATAAGAATTTCAATCACTTTACCGCGTATATAATTTAATATTTGTTGATTCATTTCTTTACCAACTGCAGTGGCCATACGACGCTCTTTAGGTAAGAATCGACTGAAAGTAGCAAACAAATCTTGCTTATCTTTAAGAAAAAAGAACACCATTAAAGGCACTAAAATAAGATAAACCATTAAGGCCACAATATCAGAAATAGAATTAAGAGACGCCTTAAGAGCAACTTCCCCCCATTCAAGAGACTTGTCTTTAATCGTATTAATAAAGGTTTCAATCTGTGAAGCTTGAATGATGTCTGGATATTTTTCAGGTAACGTTAATAGATATTTTTGTCCTTCAGTCACCATGTTGGGTACTTCTTGCAATAAATTACTACTTTGCTGCCAGATAATTGGCAGTAAACCAAGCAGAGAAATTAACGATATACCCACAAAACTAGCAACAATAACAACGGTTGAGCCAGTTCTGGAAAGCTTTAAAGCCACTAATTTATTTACGGGTAAATCTAATAAAAAGGCTATCGCTAGCGCGACTAATACTGGCATTAATAAATGACTAAATAAGGCGAGGAATAAAAATAGACCGAGCAAAATAACCACAAGCGTAACAGCATGAGGGTCTGAAAACTTACGGGTATACCAGTCGCTAAAAAGCTTAAACATATATTTCCTTTACTCTACTGTGTTTTATCATATTTTATATTAGTTAAATTTAATTGTTTTTTAGATAACGTTATTTCTACAATATTATTGCCAAGAATATTTTGCTTAAAAACATAGCCTAACTTAGACAATAATTTAGGTATACTTTCTTTAGAGCCTGAATCACGTATTTTTAACACACAAACATCATCTTTTGTCATTTTCTTCAAAATCAAGCGTAACTGAACCAATGGAAGTGGACACTTTTCTTGACTAGCATCATATTGAAAGATCATTATTTAGTTCTTTTTTTTAACAAAGTAATCTGAGACAATCTATTAGATATCTTATCTTAACTGTTCTTATATAAATAGCTAAATGAACAGCTTACTTAAACAACTTAATTGATAATAATTTAATTTAAACCGAATTTTTCTTCATAATCGGTGTCAAAGAATGATGGGTATTTAGCATCAATATACTGCATTTATTCATATCATTCTCATAATACTAGTGACAGGATTACATATTGTTTAACATAAAACCTTTATTGATAGGCTTTGCTATCACAACGTTAATGGCAAGTACGTTTGCTTTAGATGCCAAGGCTAATGGGCAAAATAATAAAAACAAATTACCCGAGATAGGCATTTCAGGCTTTAGTGTTCTCTCTTTAGACAAAGAAGGACAAATAGGCACAGCTATGATGCGTCAGCTTCGTGCTAGCCAACCTGTTATTCAAGATCCTGTTTTAATAGAATACATCAATCATTTAGGCAATCAATTAGTTAAAAATGCTAATGATGTTAATTATCCGTTTGAATTTTTCTTAATCAACAACGATGAACTTAACGCATTTGCGTTTTTTGGTGGTCATGTTGGTATTCATAGCGGTTTATTAACGACTGCAGATAATGAAAGTGAACTTGCATCTGTTATTGCTCATGAAATATCTCATGTGACTCAACGCCACTTAGCGCGCCGTTTAGAATCGCAAAGTAATAGCCAATCCTTAACGATGGCAGGTATGATTTCAGGTATATTACTTGCCTTAGTAAATCCTACCGTCGGTATGGCGGCCTTAAGTGCTTCTATGGCTGCTTCTCAGCAAGCAAGTATTAATTATACTCGTAGTAATGAAAAAGAAGCCGATAGAGTCGGCATAGCTTTATTGGCGAATAGTAATTTTGATCCTCAAGGTGCGCCCAGTTTCTTTGCTAAAATGTCAGAGAAATATCGCTACGCGAGCAAACCACCGGCAATGTTACTCACGCATCCCTTACCTGAATCTAGAATAGCTGACGCAAGACAAAGAGCACATAACTACCCTATAAGACGCTTAGCGCCTAGTCTCAATTTTGAATTAGCAAAATCTAGAATTCAGGCACGATACCAAGGTAACTCTAAAGATAATATTGCATACTTTGACCGACAATTACGAACACAAAGTTATGGTTTAGAAGCTGGTGCAAAATATGGATTAGCGTTATCATATTTCGAAAATAAAAATAATGACCAAGCCAAAGCCATTTTAGAATCGCTAAGACAAGAAGATAAGAATAACTTGTTTTATATTGATGCCCTAACAGATGTTTATTTATCGTTAAAAGAATATGACAAAGCAATAGCAATGCTGAGCGAGTTAAGTTTACTGATGCCTAATAATCAGGTCATTAGTTTAAACCACGGAAATGCTTTACTTACTGCTGGTAGGTATGAACAAGCAGCACGAGTTCTTCAAGACTTTTTAATCGTTAGTCCGGAAAACTTTATTGCTTATGATATATTGACAAAAGTATATAGAAAACAAGAGAAAAAAGGCTTAATGCATATAACAAACGCTGAAGTGATGGCCTTATTAGGCGCATATAAAAAAGCAGTGGATGAACTACAAACGAGTTATGAGTTTATTGAAGGGCAACCTCTTTTACAAAAACGCGTTAAAGCCAGAATATTACAATTTCAAGAACAAGAGAATAAACTTAAACGTTTATAATACAAAACCTTACTGATTAAGAAATATATTATGTTAACAATTTATCACAACCCAAGATGTTCAAAAAGTCGAGAAACACTTGAACTAATTAAAGAAAACTCAAAAAAAGAAATTAAGGTAATTGAATATCTTAAAGAGCCACTTAGCGTTACAGAGATTGAAAAAGTATTATCATTATTGTCTTGTTCTCCTATAGAAATGATGCGAGTAAAAGAGGCCGAATTTAAGGAGCAAAACCTTAAAGGCGCTGATGATAAAACACTTATAGCTGCTATGGCTGCTACACCAAAACTAATTGAACGCCCTATTGTAAGTGACGGTAATAAAGCCGTAATAGGCAGACCGCCAGAAAATGCCCTCGCTTTATGTTAACTTGGCTCTAGATTAAAGGTTGTAAGCAATAGATGAAAACTCAAAGAATCTCTACCCCGAATCTAAGAAAATTAGCATTGTTTGGCTATTTTTCTTTACTTATTTTTATGCCGCTATGGTTATTAGTCTTATCTCCAAGTGAAAGTTTAAGTACTTTAACAACATTTTTGCTCTTTATTTTACCACTACTCTTCCCTATGAAGGGAATTTTGCAAGGCAATCCATTTACTCATGCTTGGGCAAACTTTATTGTTTTAATTTACTTTTTACATTCATTAACAACATTATGGGTCTTACCAAGTGACAGGATCTGGGCTTTATTAGAGCTTATATTTGCTTCTACTATGTTTTTGGGATGTAGTTATTATGCAAAATATAAAGGACAAGAACTTGGTCTTAGTATTCGTAAACCTAAAACGGATAAAGCTGATTAACTTGGTTGTTTTATCTGCACTTAAAGGATTCACAGCATGACACTTAAAAATACTCTCTTACACTTAACACTTTCATCAACGCTTGTGTTGTCAGCTTGCGGTGGTGGAACCTCTCAGCCTGATAATACTAATAATGTTGATACTATAGGAAGTATTTTACAACTTGAAGAGTCACTTTCAATAAACCAAGGGATAGATTTAATTTTATACTTTCCTGAGGGTGACTTAACTAATATACAGTGGCAACAAACAGCTGGTGACTCCGTAGATATACTCGCTCCTACAAGTAAAGCTATAGGTTTTACACCTAATAGTGCTGGTGAATACAGCTTTTCAGTCAGTTTTAATAATGACGGCGGTACAAGTCAAACATTAACAAAATCTATAACCGTAGCAGAAGAATCAAGTTTAATCACAACGCGATTAACACATGAAGTACGCAGCGGTAACAAAGTGTCTTTAAGAGCTGAAGTTGATGCAGACATTGATAGTGACTTATTGAATTGGGAACAAGTTGCCGGTCCTACCGTAACATTAACCGATACTAACACTAACGGAAAGTTAGCAATATTTTTCGACGCACCACAAGTAAATCAAGATACTTACTTAAGTTTTGAAGCCTCAATTTCTGCGGACGGAATAAAACATACTGATACAGTAACAATACTTGTTGAATCAGCCGATACAATTAGTAATAACGCTTATTTTGATACACGCGTAGCTAAGGTATTTCCTTATAATGAATCTAGCCCTTACAAAGATAATGTAGTTGATTGTGTTTACTCTAATACCTTAACGAGTTCTTGTACATTAAGTAAATTACCTCTTATTGCGAGTGAAGTTCAAAACGCTGCTGATATTCCATCTGTCGATACTATTATGGATAGAGTTGTTGTATCGCACCAATGGATGGGTGAAAAGTTTGAATCATTTTTAATTAACAATGATCCTCATGATGATATAAAACGTCTACTTAGAGCAACAACAGCAATTGTTATCAGCTACGATGTTCGTCCCTCTTTTTACTGGGCTGCAACAGGTGCTATCTATCTTGATGCCAATAATTTTTGGCTAACAGCACAAGAACGAGACACAATAAATGAAGCACCAGATTATCGAGCAGATTTTGGTAATGATCTTCAATTTGTGATGCCTTGGCGCTATGTAAAAGATAATGATTACGCTTATTTGACTATTCCTACTTCAGTACGCACTGACCGTACCGAAAGTGATGATTTATATCGACTAACATCATTGATGTACCATGAATTAGCGCATGCAAATGACTTTTTTCCTAGTAGTCGATGGTCGACCTACTCGTCTTCACAGCGTATATTAGATGCCGCTGTTAGCAATAGTACTCAATCAGACAACTTGTCTGTAGCACTTCCTCTACAAAGTCAAACGATGCGTGATTTGGCTCAAGTAAACTTTGCCGGTGAAAGTGCGACAAATACGCAAAAATCGTATTTACCAACTGATATAGAAACCTTTTTTAGTCCTGATGCTGCCACCGACTTTTATGCTTATTCAAGTTTACGAGAAGATTACGCCATGTTATTTGAAGAATTGATGATGCAAAAGCGTTTTGATATTTTTAGAGATGTTGCAATAACAAACCAACCTATTGGTGATAATATTTTCAGTAGTGATTATAAGGTTACTTGGGGTCAGCGCGGTAGAATAGGAGAGCAAGATGTTCAACCAAGAGTATTGTTTAGTGCGAGTCGAGTATTACCTGAATTTGATAGTGAAACTGCGCTAATGACTGTACCTACCCCTATTCAAATGACAAGTGGAAATGATTGGATAGAAAATTTAACAATAAGTCCAATCCAGTCAAATAAACAAAAAAATGCAAAACGCGTATATACAACGATACAAGAGCAACAAGTTATCCCTTATCAGTATCATCATAAATCACTACCTAAACATTAATTTAATTATTAAACCTAAACATCAAAAACAGTAAGAAATATTATTAGTGAGCGTTAACAATAGTAATATTTCTTACAATTCTGTAGAATCTCTTAAATAAAGTATGTGTAGTTTTAGTTCACATCACTTGTGAATTCCATTTTGCTTATCTATTAGAGTTCCTTCTAATAATAAAACAAAAAACTTATACTCACTTCTTTGTAGAAAAAAATAATTTGTCTATACTCCTTGATAATTAAACAATTATTTAAACAAGCATATAGAAACTATTTAACGTTTAGCTTTATCTGCTTTAAAAACACTCTGACTGGTAAGGATTATCATGAACACACTTAGTATTAAGCAAAGGATTTTATTGCTTTCAATAGTCCCTCTCATATTGGCTGTTTTAGTCATTATGTTTTTGGTGAATATCCAACTTCAAGCACTTGGCGAAGAACAAGTTAAAAATACTAAAATCACTATGATGGCAGATAAACGAACAACACTTAAAAATTATGTTGATATATCGTTATCTTCAATTAATAAATTAGTTGAACAAGCTGTCGGTATTGATGATGAACAGAAGAAAAATGAAGTCGCCAGTTATTTACGTGATATTGTTTTTGAAGAGTCGAAAGATGGTTATATTTTTATTTATGAATATGACGGTGTAAACATTGCCCATAAAGAAAAACCAGAGCTTGAAGGAAAAAACCTTTATAACTTAAAAGATCCAAACGGTGTACTTGTTATTAAGGAATTAATAGAGCAAGCCCAAAATGGTGGTGGTTATGTAGAATACATGTGGCACAAACCTTCTAAAGATATGGAAGTGACTAAATTAGGTTATGCGAAATCTATTGATAAATTTAAATGGATGGTAGGCACTGGTTTCTATGTCGATGATATTGAAGATGAAATTGCAAATATCCGTATGAAAGTTGATGCTGGTATTAATAAAGCCATGTTGCTTATTGGTACTGTCGGTGCTTCTTTAGTCGCACTTGTGATTTTTATCAGTCTTTACATCTCTGCTAGAATTACGCGACCTTTATGTGACACTGCGCTTGCATTAGACGATATTAGCCAAGGAGAAGGTGATTTAACTCGTCGTTTAAAAGTATATGCTGAAGATGAAGTTGGTCAAGTATCTAAGGGTTTCAACTTATTTGTAGAAAAAATGCAGCAATCTGTTTTAGAAGTTAAAAGTGGCATTATTGATCTAAGTAGCTCTTCTCATCAGATGGAAACAGTCGTAATAAGTACCAATGGTAATGTCGAAAATCAAAGACAAGAAACAATTCAAGCAGCAACGGCCGTACACGAAATGGCCGCAGCAACACAAGAAATAGCAACAAATGCTGCCAATGCCGCAACTTCTGCACAAGAAGCTGATACAGAAGCGATGACTGGTCAACGTATTGTTGAAGAGACTATTGCGGCAATTTCTGCACTTTCTGACAATATAAATGGTGCGAGTGAAGTTGTTAATCAACTGAGCACTGATGCAGATGAAATAGGCAATGTACTTAATGTTATTAAAGCAATCGCCGACCAAACTAATTTACTTGCACTTAATGCAGCGATAGAAGCCGCCCGTGCAGGTGAACAAGGTCGAGGTTTTGCGGTTGTTGCTGATGAGGTTCGTGCATTAGCAAGTCGTACTCAGCAAAGTACAGAAGAGATACAGCAAATGATAGAACGTTTACAGCAAGGAGCCAGTGAAGCAGTAAATGTTATGGGAACTAGCCGTAAACAAAGTCAAGACACGGTAATGATGGCAGCCACAGCAAGTGATTCATTAAGAACCATTACTAATTCAGTAAGCACTATTACAGATATGAATACCCAAATAGCTACTGCGGCAGAAGAGCAGACAACGGTTGCCGATGAAATTAGTAAAAATGTACAACAAATAGCTGATATTGCTGAAGACTCTTCAGAGCGAGCTGTTGAACTTGCTAATACAACGAATGGACTTATTCAACTTGAGCAACGTCTATCAAAGATTGTGGCACAGTTTAAAGTTTAAGGTTAAAGCCAGACTCTAAATACAGTCAAAATACAGTCAAAATACGGTGAGTGTTAGTTCGCGATGAACTAACACTCTGTATTAATTAATTAGCCAACCATGAAGCAGAGATAAGTGTTTCATTACCTTTTTTTACTTTGCCTATAAACTTACTGTTAGCAACAATTCCCCCTACTCCCTTAGGAGTACCAGTCATTACAATATCACCGTCTTCAAGCGTAAAAAAACTGCTAAGTTGAGCTAGAATAGTATCCGGTTTATACATCATGAGTTCAACACCGCCTGATTGCATCACTTTACCATCAATAATTAATTCTAATTGTAAGCTATTATCAATAGTATCAATCGCGACAAAATCACTAAATAACGCCGCGCCATCAAACCCCTTAGCACGCTCCCAAGGTAGCCCTTTCGCTTTTAACCTTGCTTGCAAATCACGTTTAGTTAAATCTAACCCAAGAGCAACCGCAGTAAATTTTCCCTGCTCATTTTCACTTTTATGATTATTTTTTTGATTGTTTTTTTGATATAGGAAGCATAATTCAGCTTCATAGTGCAGTGGTTCTTGATGAAAAGACGCTAACTGATCAGAAATAGCTGAATTAGGTTTTAAAAATACAATCATTTCATCTGGTATTTCATTCCCTAATTCGGCTATGTGAACAACATAATTACGACCGATACAAATAACTTTAGAGGGTGTTATCTTCTTCCCGTCAAAATTTACTGTTTTCATCCTATTCTCTTGTAATTAAATTAATCTAAAGGGTTTATCGTTATCAAGTAATATTAAGCTATATTTAGAATATCTTTGATAAAAGGAATAGTTATCTTACGTTGCTCTCTAATTGAAGCTTTATCTAGCACATCCAATGAGTCAATTAAATTTGTCATCGCACGAGACAACCTATTGAGAAGAAAGGTTGCAGCATCATCACTGAGCATTAAACCACGTTTAGATGCTCTATATTGCAGCGCAGAAATCTTTTCATTATCATTTAATGGTTTAAGCTGCTCTGTTAACCCCCAACTTAAACGAGAAACTAAATCAGGTAATGTTAAACCTAATTGAACAGCACTTTGATCACCACTAATTAATAAACTATTGTTCTGTTCTAAAACTCGGTTATACAGATCAAAAATAGCTTGCTGCCATAGCTCATTATTAGCAATTAATTGAATATCATCCAAGCAGATGAAATCAATTAGCTCTAAGCCGTCTAAAACTTCTACTGATAATTGTAATAACTCTGCACAAGATAAGCAGACAGACGTTTTACCTAATTGAGAAGCATAAGCACTAGCAGAGTGTAATAAATGTGATTTACCAACACCTGTTAAACCAAACAAATAAAAACAGTTAGGTTGTTTAGAATTAGGTAACAAGGTATTTTCAACAAATAGAGATAATTGACTGACCACAGCACTATTTGATTCACTTAGGTAGCTATCAAAAATTTCATCGTCTGGGAGTTGTACAGATAAAGCCAATTGCGCAGTTTTACCCATTACTTGCTCCAATTAAAAACTGGTACCAATATCCCTTCACCTTTTGGTGTAGGTGAATTGAATTGAGCTAAAGGGTCAATAATTTGAACAAGCGTATTATCAAGCTTCAACGAAGCCAGTAAAGCATCACTAGAACCAAGTAATTGAAGATTAAAGCGCCTTGCACTACCTTTAGCACTAAGTAATGTTGCAGATTTTACTGCAGATAAATTATTTAAAAAATTAAATACGTCAACATAAGTCGCTAAGTTATCTATATTAGCAACTTCAATAACTAAGTCGTTCTGTTTAGCTGTAGATAAAGCATAACGTTGGTAAATTAACTCTGTTATGTCAGCCAAACCTTGCTCTAATAATTCTTGTGGATTATCACCTAAATATTGTTGACTTAATTTTTGTTGTCCTTCAATAAGCCCCCAGTCTAATAAGCTCCAATCAAGCACATAATTATGGTTTTTTACTTTTGACTCTACACAAGGTAAAGCACAATCACTCGTTTCAACTTTAGCCGTGTCTGTATAATTGTCAGTATAGCTATCTGTAAGTAAACTTGAATTTGAAATTCTCATTACAACAATTGCTTCAGCTAAATAACGATTCGACGCTTCTTTTATAGGCTGTTGGAAACGCCCCCATACATCACTAATGGTTAATTGATTAAAATCAGTTAAATCCATTAATGGCATAATAATAGGCAAGCCTCGTTGAATAGAAAATTCATTCACTTTATAAGGTAAAGTAGAAGAAGAGGAATTAGAGACAATACTACGTTGTAACCCTTGCTCTTCAATTAACCAAAGTAATATTTGAGGTCGTAAACTACCCCATAAGGGTAAATTCGCTTGTTGAAATAACTGATTTATTTTTTCTTCATTGAAGCTAGCTAAAATAAATAATTGTTTTGTAGAGCCTAGCTGACCTTCAACCTTAATTGACTTTTCTTGGTATCGGTATTGATTTAGATAAGAATCGAAATCTTTCAAAGATTGTTTGATAATTTCATTATCTAAAACGCTTTGTTCGCCACCTACTTTTAACATCACTGCAGCAAGTGCCTTTTTCAAAGCATTAGCTCTATCACCACTGCTTTGTGATTTAATAGCAACACTGGCCTGATATAAATCTTTTATTTCAACCGCTTCAATGGTTATAGAAGATAAAATGGTAAGAATAACAAACAGTAAAAAATTAATTTTTTTGAACATATTAAAAAAAACAAGCTATTTTGTAGGTCTGATTCTATCATAATCAAATCAATATACATATCTCTACAATCAATGCCTTGGCTAAAATCGTTACTAATTCTAGTCTAATCCTTACATAGAAGTGAATTAGGCAATGACTAAATAAAAAAATTGATTAATTAAGATAAAGATTTTGAGTATATGTGCTTGCACTGGTAGAATACGCATCTTTTTAAACCTTAGTAAGTCTAAAATTTACGCTTATTTAGGTATTATTCTATCGGTAATTTTTGAGGTTTCCTGTGAGCGAACAAAAACAATCTTTAAGTTATAAAGATGCTGGTGTTGATATTGACGCTGGTAATGCCCTTGTTGAAAACATTAAAGGTGCAGTAAAACGTACTACTCGCCCTGAAGTTATGGGTGGTTTAGGTGGTTTTGGTAGTGTTTGTCAGTTACCTACTGGCTATAAAGAGCCTGTATTAGTTGCGGGCACAGACGGCGTAGGAACCAAATTACGTTTAGCAATTGATTTAGCAAAGCATGATACTGTTGGTATCGATTTAGTTGCTATGTGTGTTAATGACTTAATTGTTCAAGGTGCAGAGCCATTATTCTTCTTAGATTATTACGCAACAGCAAAACTTGATGTTGCCGTAGCTTCTTCAGTAGTTGAAGGTATAGCAGAAGGTTGTATTCAAGCAGGTTGTGCTTTAGTTGGTGGTGAAACGGCTGAAATGCCAGGTATGTACCATCAAGGCGATTACGACATTGCAGGGTTTTGTGTTGGTGTTGCTGAAAAATCACGCTTACTTGATGGTAGTAAAGTGGCCGCAGGTGATCAGTTAATAGCATTAGGCGCCTCAGGTCCTCATTCAAATGGTTTTTCATTAATTCGTAAAGTATTAGAAGTTAATAATACTGATACAAGTGAATTACTTAATGGAAAAGCGATTAGCGAACATTTACTTGAACCAACAAAAATTTATGTGAAGTCTGTATTAGCCTTACTTAAAGAAATTGATGTTCATGCGCTTTCACATATTACTGGTGGTGGTTTCTGGGAAAATATTCCACGTGTTTTACCTGAAACAGCGCAAGCAGTGATTAATGGTGAAAGCTGGCAGTGGCCAGAAATTTTTAATTGGTTAAAAGAAAATGGCAATATCACTGAACACGAAATGTACCGTACCTTTAATTGTGGTGTCGGTATGATTATCGTTGTTCCTCAAGATAAAGTTGAACAAAGCATTGAAGTTTTAACTGCCCACGGCGAAAAAGCTTGGCATATTGGCTCAATAGCTGACAAAGCCGACGGTCAAGAACAGGTTGTTTTTTCTTAAGTTAGATACAAATCTAATAGTTAATTTTATAAGGAAAGCAAATGTCTAGCCGAATAGTTGTACTTATTTCAGGCCGTGGCACTAATTTGCAAGCAATCATTGATGCTTGTAAATTAGGCGATTATCCTGGTTCTGTTGTTGGTGTGGTTTCAAATAAACTTGATGCTTATGGCTTAGTTCGTGCCAAAGATGCTGATATTGAAGCCATTGCGCTTTCACATAAAGGTTTTGAGAGTCGTGAAAGTTACGATCAGGCTCTAATCACTAAAATTGATAAGTTCTCTCCTGATATTATCGTACTTGCGGGTTTTATGCGTATATTAACACCTGCTTTTGTTCAGTATTATCAAGGGAGATTAATCAATATCCACCCTTCTTTGCTGCCTAAGTATCAAGGTTTAAATACACACCAACGTGCCATTGATGCCGGTGATAAAGAGCATGGTGTGAGTGTACATTTTGTTACTGAAAAATTGGACGGTGGTCCTGTTATATTACAAGCTAAAGTGCCTGTATTTGACGGTGATACTAGCGATGATTTAGCTGCACGCGTACATGAACAAGAGCATAGAATTTACCCTTTAGTCGTTAAATGGTTATGTGAAAATCGTTTAAGAATGGAAACTAAAGATAAAAATGAAGTAGCAATATTAGATAATAATATTCTCTCAATTTCAGGTTATGCGAACGACGAATAAGCTGTTAGTATAAAGGTAGTTAATTTTTTACCTTTATACTTTTTCAGGATAAACCGTGCCAATAAAACACTCTCTACTTTTTTTACCTGCCCTTTTACTTATTTTGATATCTACTACTAGTATTGCCGATACTATTGAAAAAGTAGTCACTACTCATCAAGACAGTAATCAATATAAAAATATTATTCCTGAATTTACAGCTGAATATACGGTGTTACATAAGGCTGACCCGGTAGGTACTGCAGTTAGGTCATTAAGTTATCAAACTGATGGTAGTATTGATTATCATTATAAAACTTATGTTGAATGGCTTATTTTTTCACAAACTCGCAGTGAAACCTCAATTCTAACAATAACAGATAACCAAGTAACACCACTACATTATAAATATAGTAGAGAAGGTACAGGTAAAGATAAACATTACGAGTGGCTTTTCCATGCATCAGAAAATAAAGCTGAAGATATTCAACGCAAAAGAGCGCACACAGTAGACTTCTCTAATAATCTACAAGATAAACTCAGCTATCACCTTCAACACAGGTTAAACCTAATAGCTGATGCCACACAAAAAACTTACACCTACTCGGTGATTAATACTGCAGGTTCAATTAAAGATTATATCTATGAGTATGATGGCGAAGAAGAATTGATTCTGCCGTACGGTTTAGTAAAAACCGTACGCTTTAAGCGTGAAATCAAAGACAAAGAACGTATTACTTATGCTTGGTTTGCCCCTGAACTCGATTACTTATTAGTAAAACTGTACCAAACAAAAGCAGGAAATGAACAGTTTGAAGCCCAGCTTTCAGGCTATACGTTAAATGTAAAAACAGACAAAGGCATAGTAAAGTAGCAGAAACGATACTGAAAAAAATCTGGAATATAAGGATGACGACTTTACTCGTCATCCCATAAATAGCTCTATATCACGTCTTCTATATAGCGCTGCTTCTAAATAAATAAGTCGAGAGTTACCGCTAGTTTTTGATTATTCTTTTCTACCACACGATATTGATTCACCCAATCGAAATAAATGCCAATCTCCGGCACTCATCTTATGCCAAGTTTCATCATCGGTCAGTGGTTTGGTTGCGATCACAGTAACAATATCTTTATCTGTCGTCTCTTGGTGGAAATCTACTGCCATTTCGGCATCAATTAAACTAGCTTTTCCAAAAGGTGCTCGACGTGTTATCCAATGTAGATTGTTAGAACAATAAGCAAATAAGCACTCACCATCGCTGATAATAATATTAGCAACACCTAGGCTGTCAATTTGACTGGTTAATGTTGCGATAAATTCAAATAACACAACTGATGACGGCTCTTGCTCAGCGAACTTAAAATGAAGCTGGTCTAAAATCCAACAAAAAGCATGCTCACTATCAGTCGTTCCAATCGGTAAGTGCCATTTAATAGGCAATGCTTTTTGAAAATCATTTAATTGCCCATTATGTGCATAAGTCCAATTTTTACTCCACATTTGTCTAATAAAAGGATGGGTATTTTCTAAACAAACACCACCTGAATTAGCTTGTCGAATATGGCAAACTACAGACTCGCTTTTCATCGGATACTTTGTCACTAAATCGGCAATAGGCGAATGAGCACTCGGTTGTGGATCTTTAAAGCTACGACAGCCTTTACCTTCATAAAATGTGATACCCCAACCGTCTTTGTGAGGACCTGTATTTCCTCCTCGCTGCATTAAACCACTAAAACTAAAACAAATATCTGTTGGTACATTAGCTGACATAGCTAAAAGTTCACACATAATTAACCTTAAAGAGAATCAAATAAAATAAAATTGAAAAGCAAAATAAAACCAATATAACCCAAACAAATACTTGGTTATCTTGTTAATATAATCTATATATAGATTATACAATTACTTTTATTCAATGTAACAAAAACAAGGATATTTTGTGGATATTTTACTTTGGTTAATTTTAGCGCTTTCGCTTACTTGGTTTATGAGCTACTCGCGTGCTTCGCTATCATCATTTACTTTTGCATTTATGGGATTAATGGCTGTTGGTACTTTTTTCGATATTATCGGGTTTGTATCTTGGCTACTTTTTGCTGTGATTGCTCTTCCATTGAATATTGATAATATTCGCCAACAATTTATTAGTATGCCGTTATTAACATTATTTAAAAAAATAATGCCAAAAATGTCGGAAACAGAACAACAAGCTATAGACGCCGGTACTACTTGGTTTGAAGCTGAATTGTTTCGGGGCAACCCAAACTGGTCAAGGTTACATAACTATCCTCAACCTCGCCTTAGCGCTCAAGAAAAAGCATTCTTAGAAGGCCCTGTAGAAGAAGTATGTGGCATGGTTGATGAGTGGCAAACTACCCATGAAATTGCAGATTTATCACCAGAAGTTTGGCAATTCTTAAAGGATAATAAATTTTTTGCCATGATTATTAAGAAAAAGTATGGTGGCTTAGAGTTTTCTGCTTTTGCTCAATCAAGAGTATTGCAAAAATTAACAGGAGTAAGCTCGGTTCTTGCGAGTACTGTCGGTGTACCAAACTCTCTTGGTCCAGGTGAGTTATTACAAGAATATGGCACTAAAGAACAACAAGATTATTACTTACCACGTTTAGCTACCGGTGAAGAAATTCCGTGTTTTGCATTAACAGGTCCAGAAGCAGGATCTGATGCAGGCGCAATTCCAGATACAGGTGTCATTTGTAGACAAGTATTCGAAGATAAAGAAGTATTGGGAATAAAACTGAATTGGGACAAACGCTATATTACGCTTGCACCTGTTGCGACGGTGCTAGGATTAGCATTTAAGCTTGAAGATCCTGATGGGCTACTTGGCGAAACTAAAGAATTAGGTATTACTTGTGCGCTAATTCCTACAAATATGAACGGCATCACGATAGGCCGCAGACACTTTCCGCTTAATGTTCCATTTCAAAATGGTCCAACACAAGGTAAGGATGTGTTCGTTCCACTTGATTATATTATTGGTGGAAGTGAAATGGCTGGACACGGCTGGCGTATGCTGGTTGAGTGTTTATCTGTTGGCCGAGCAATCACATTGCCTTCAAATAGTGCGGGTGGAATAAAAACAGCTGCATTAGCTACTGGTGCTTATAGCCGAATTCGACGTCAATTTAAATTACCTATTGGTAAAATGGAAGGTGTTGAAGAGCCTCTTGCAAGAATTGGTGGTAACGCCTATTTAATGGATGCTGTTACAACGTTGTCAACCGGCGCAATAGATCTTGGCGAAAAACCGTCAGTTATTTCTGCTATTTCTAAATACCACTTAACAGAGAAAATGCGTTCATCTATCATTGATGCTATGGACATTCATGGTGGCAAAGGTATATGTATGGGACCTAACAACTATCTTGCTAGGAGTTACCAAGGTGCGCCTATCGCGATAACGGTTGAAGGTGCAAATATTCTGACCCGCAGCTTAATCATCTATGGTCAGGGGGCTATACGTTGCCATCCTTATGTTCTAGCTGAATTAGAAGCGGCCAATGAAAGTAACCCAGAACAAGCATTGAATGATTTTGACCACGCACTATTTGGTCATATTGGTTTCAGCATTAGTAATATAAGCCGTAGTTTATGGTGCTCTCTTACTGGCGCTCATTTATTACCTGCCCCGTTTAATGATGAAAGTAAACGTTATTACCAATTATTAACTCGCTTTAGTTCCAATTTAGCGATGCTTAGTGATGTTTCGATGTTGGCCTTAGGTGCAGATTTAAAACGCAGAGAGCGTATATCAGCACGATTGGGTGATGTATTAAGTCATTTATACCTAGCAAGTGCTTGTCTAAAACGTTTTAATGACGAAGGTAGACAAGCCGATGACTTACCATTATTGAAATGGGCTGTAGAAGATTCTTTATATAACATACAAGTCGCCATAGATGCTTTACTTAGCAACTTTCCGAATCGCTGGCTCGCATGTACATTAAGAGCTGTAATATTCCCGTTCGGTACTTGGCTAACTAAACCATCAGATCATTTAGACCATCAAGTAGCAAGCTTATTACAAACACCTTGCCCCGCCAGAGATAGATTAGGTAAATGGCAATATTTAACCAGAGATGGTAAAAATGTTTATGGTTTATTAGAACAAACATTAGAAGATATTATTGCTTGTGAGCCAATCTTTAAAAAAGTATGTGACGCTATTGATAAGAAATTACCTTTTTATCAATTAGATAATGCCGCTAAATTAGGGTTAGCTGCAAATGCTATCACCGAAACAGAAGCACAGTTACTAATCAAAGCCGAAATAGGAAGAAAGGCTGTTATTAGTGTTGATGATTTTGATAGTAATGAGTTAGCAGCCTCAAAGTCTTCATAATAAAATTGCATAAATATAACGTTATAACAAAGTATTGTTATAACGTTATAAATACCGTCACTATTAATTAGTTGTATATAACGTCTGTAGAATAATATCCCCTTTCCCCCTAAAATAATCAAAAAATCAATGTAATAAATAGCTATAATCATTTATATATTAAGTGAAGCCTCTCTATTTAACTAATTAATCTCAAAGGTTTTAAATTGTCTAAATCTAAACAAATCCCAACTGATTTTTTTGATATGTTACCAATTCCTATTGCTGTACTGGAGCTTAAGGATAATACGCTTAATCATCCTATGATTTACCTAAATAGTAGCTTTAATCGTACTATAGGTTGGAATTTAGACGATATACCTGATAAAGATCATTAGTGGGCAAAGGCATATCCGGATCCAAATTATCAAAAAACGGCTGAAGATTTATGGGAGCTCTATATGGAATCGGCTAATTATAACGATGAGAGTTTTGCAATGATGACGGTGAATATTACAACGAAGTATCATGGAGTTAAGCGCTTTAAAGTCCATACAGAGTTAAAAGGTGCGTTGATCGACGGATATTATGTTGTAGCATTTAAAGAAGTATATGACTAAAAATAACACGGCAAGAATTAACTTGATGAATATCAAATTATAATATAGAAATATCTAACTCAAATCTAATATGAAATAGCACCTAAAATAGGAGCTTAACATATTAGACCTGAGCTAATACAGATATTGAACTAAAGGTATTTAGTCGCTATTTCCATCTTCAACACGACTTTTTAACTTTTGACCTGGTCGGAAAGTAACAACTTTACGAGCAGAAATAGGAATATCCTCTCCTGTTTTAGGGTTTCGCCCTGGACGTTCGCTTTTTTGACGTAAGTCAAAATTTCCAAAACCAGAAAGTTTGACTTGTTCGCCACTTTCTAATGTTTCGCGAATATCTTCAAAAAACATTTCAACCATGTCTTTTGCGTCGCGCTTGCTAAGCCCAACTTTCTCAAATAAATGTTCTGCTACTTCTGCTTTAGTAAGCGCCATTGCTTAGTCCCTCAGTGATGCTTTCAACTCTGTTTGTAAAGAATCAACGACTCGATCAATGACATCTGTGATGTCTTTGTCTTCAAGCGTTTTGTTTGTATCTTGTAATACTAAGGCTATGGCAAGACTTTTATAACCATCGTCTATACCTTGACCTTTGTATACATCAAATAAGTTTAGATCAATTAGTAGACTTCCGCCAACCTTTTCAATAAGTTGTAACACTTTTTTTGCATCAACATCATCTTTTACCACTACAGCAAGGTCACGTCTGTTTGCAGGAAAGCGAGAGAGATCACAGGCTTCAGGGATTTTTTGACCTAAAATTTCAGGTAATAATAATTCAAAAATTAATGTTCGACCATTTAATCCTAATTTCCTTTCTAATTCAGGATGTAAAGTACCGACAAAGCCAACTAACTGACCATTTTTAGTGATTTGAGCCGTTTGTCCTGGGTGTAGTGCACTAACTTCAGCTTTAGAAAATTCATATGATGCGGCATCACACGTTAGTGAAAGAAGCGCTTCAACATCGCCTTTTATATCATAAAAGTCTGTTGCTGATTTTTCTACACTCCAATGTTCATCAGCACAATTACCACTGATAACACCAGCAATCATATTTTGTTGACGAACACCATTTTCTGCATTTTCATCAGGTACAAAACGTAAGCCAGCTTCAAATAAGCGTACTCTACTTTGTTGACGGTTTTGGTTATAAACAACTGACTGCAATAAACCTGTCCATAAACTTAAACGCATTACCGACATTTCTGACGATATAGGATGAGGTAAAGTCATCACTTCTTGATTAGGATGAATTATCGATTGTATTTTAGGGTCAACAAAACTGTAAGTTATCGCTTCTTGATAATCACGGTTTACCAACGTATTTTTTAATTTAGCTAAATCAATAATCGCTTCTTTTTTATTGACCATTTTTAAACTCGCTTTTGGTGCAATATTAGGAATATTGTTATAACCATAAATACGAGCAACTTCTTCAATTAAGTCGACTTCAATTTTTATATCAAAACGGTAAGCGGGAACTACCACTTTCCATTTTGTTGCACTACCCTCACCTTCAACATTAACAGTGAAACCAAGGCGTGTTAAAATTTCAGTTACTTTAGTATCTTCGATATGATGACCAATACGGCTATCTAACTTTTCACGTCTTAAAGAAACATTTTTAGTTTGAGGGATATCGCTTTCTGATTTGGCTTCAACGATAGGTCCTGCCTGACCACCAACAATATCCAACAATAGCTGTGTAGCGCGCTCCATCGCATCATTTTGTAATGTAGGGTCTATTCCACGCTCATAACGATGTGATGCGTCAGTATGCAAACCGTATTGACGTGCTTTACCTAAAATAGCCAATGGAGCAAAAAATGCACTTTCCAAGAATATATCAGTAGATTCTGTTGTTACACCAGAATCAAGGCCACCAAAAATACCGGCAATGGCTAATGCTTTACCATTACCATTAGCTGGTTCATCAGCAATCACTAATGTTTTATCTTTAAGTGTTACTTCATTCTCATCTAATAAGGTTAGTTTTTCCGCTTTATTTGCAAAACGTACTTTTATGCCACCGTTAATTTTTGATAAATCAAAAGCATGCATAGGATGACCAAGCTCTAACAACACATAATTAGTCACATCAACCACAGGATCTATTGAACGCGTACCACAACGACGTAGTTTTTCTACCATCCATAATGGCGTTTGTGCTGCAGGATTAATGCCTTTAATCACACGACCTAAATAACGAGGACATGCTGTGCCTTCTTCAATTGTAATATCAATAACATCATCAATTGTTGATTTAACCGCACTAATTTCTACTTCAGTTACTTCTTTTGAATTAAGTACGCCTACTTCACGAGCTAAGCCTTTTATACCTAAGCAGTCACCACGGTTAGCCGTTAAATCAACATCAATAGTAACATCGTCTAGATCTAAATATTCACGTAAACAAGTACCTACTGGAGCATCTTGCACTAGCTCCATAATACCATCAGAGCTATCACTTAAACCTATTTCAGACTCACTACACAACATACCAAATGAAGGTACACCACGTAATTTAGCCTTTTTAATTTTAAAATTACCCGGTAATACTGCGCCAACTGTCGCAACCGCGACTTTAAGCCCAGTACGACAATTTTTTGCACCACAAACAATGCTAACCAACTCGCCTTTTTCTACTGTAGTAGAGCTATAATCGCCAAGACTTATTTTTGTTACTTGCAGTTTATCTGCATCAGGGTGAGGTCCACATTCAACCACTTCACCAATAATAACATTGGTGAATTCGCCTGCAACAGGATCGACTCCGTCTACTTCAAGACCAGCCATAGTAATTTGATGAGCTAATTCATCAGATGAAAGTGCAGGATTTACCCACTCACGTAACCAAGATTCACTAAATTTCATTTGGGGTTTCCTACTTGAACTGTTTTAAGAAGCGAAGATCGTTTTCAAAGAATGCACGTAAATCATTTACGCCATAACGAAGCATTGTTAAGCGTTCAACGCCCATACCAAATGCAAAGCCGGTGTAAACTTCAGGATCTATACCTACACTTTTAAGTACATTAGGATGCACCATACCGCATCCAAGTACCTCTAACCATTTACCATTTTTACCCATAATATCTACTTCAGCAGAAGGTTCAGTAAATGGGAAATACGATGGACGGAAACGAATTTCCACTTCTTCTTCAAAGAAATGGTGCAAGAAGTCATGCAAAATTCCTTTAAGGTGAGTAAAGCTAACATCTTTATCAACCATCAAACCTTCGACTTGATGAAACATTGGCGTATGCGTTTGATCGTAATCGTTACGATATACTTTACCCGGAGAAATAATACGTAATGGTGGCTTTTCAACTTCCATCGTACGGATTTGAACACCTGAAGTTTGCGTACGTAGCACTAATTTAGGATTGAAGTAAAAAGTATCATGATCTTGACGGGCAGGATGATGCTCAGGAATATTTAATGCATCAAAGTTATGATAATCATCTTCAACTTCAGGGCCAGCTTTAACTTCAAAACCTAAATCACCAAAAAAACTTTCAATACGGTTGATAGTACGAGTAACAGGATGCAAACCACCAAGTTGAGGGCCTCGTCCTGGTAAAGTTACGTCAATAGATTCTGCAGCAAGCTTTTGAGAAATCTCTTCTGCACGTAACAATTCACCTCGGTCTGTTAATAATTTTTGCACTTTTTGTTTGGCAATATTTATTACTTGGCCCATTTTAGGCTTTTCTTCTTTAGGCAGTTTACCTAAGCCTTTCATTTGCTCTGTAAATAAACCTTTTTTACCTAAAAAGTTAACGCGAACTTGATCTAGTGCATTAGGATCGATTGCTTCACTAATCGCCTTTTCTGCCTGAACGACAATATCATCTATGGTGGTGGTGTCTAAACTCATGATTTCCTCTAAAACGGGACTAAAACAGCCTTTGTGAAAAGGCAAAATTGCCGTTCAATAAATAGACTTAAAAAATGAGGTCAATTTTACATTAAAGTCTATAACCATGCCACCTTAAGATGATATGAGTCTATGATTATGTAGGATAAACTGCTTTTATTTAGTTTCAAGAGGGCTTGAAGTAGGAAATAAACACGATTTAACACCATTAATTGCTTAATAAAATGAGGATATAAAAAACCAGTGACATGCACTGGTTTTAATTTATTAATGTTAGATTCGTCTTTAATTAGTAAAAATGCGGCAATAACAATTAGTCATCACCATTACAATGCAATTACCAACCGTCTACATCTTTCATATCAGGTAATTGATGTGCAATACCTTTATGACAATCAATACACGTTTTTTCACCTGCCGCTAATGCGGTTGAATGTTGGTAAGCAGCACGTTCACTTTGCTCAGTAAAATCCATATAATCAAAATTATGACAGTTACGGCATTCTAAAGAATCATTAGCTTTTAAACGCGTCCATTCATTTTGAGCTAAACGTTTACGGTGATCCAAAAATTTTTCACGCGTATTAATAGTACCAAAAATAGTACCCCACACTTCTTTCGACGCTTGCATTTTTCGTGCTATTTTATCTGTCCACTTATGCGGTACATGACAATCAGGGCAAGTAGCTCTAACACCTGAACGGTTTGAAAAATGGATAGTTGTTTTTAACTCTTCATAAACATTATTTTCCATTTCATGACATGAAATACAAAACTCTTCCGTGTTGGTCACTTCTAGAGCCGTATTGAAACCACCCCAAAAAATTATACCCGCGATAAAACCACCAATCACTAAAACACCAAGGCTATAATAAGCACTAGGTTTTGTTAAGGTTCGCCAACCTATTAATAGTATATTTTTCATAATAGCTCCTAATGCTGGTCGGTATTAACGGTTTTACTCTTCATTAAACTGTTCATATCAATAAAGCTATTTTCTATTAACGGTTCAGTATCTAACTGAGTAACGTGACATTGATTACAAAAATAACGACGTGGTGAAACATCTGCTAAGAAATTCCCATCACGATCCATATAGTGTGTAACGCTTACCATTGGTGCTTGTGACTTTTCAGTACGATGACGAGAATGACAAGACATACATTTATTGTTGTTTTTATTTACTTCATAACCACGAACAGTATGCGGAATAATAGGCGGCTGCATAGGATAATTACGTCCTTGCTTTATATCCTTATTAATAACTTTAGGAATTCTGTTTGGTTCTTTTTGTGTCAAAATTTCAGTATGGTCACGTAATGTTGCGACCGTATTTATTTCTGATTTATCTGCAGCGAGTACCATAAAACTAGAAGAAATAATCAGTGAAAATATGACTAAAAGGTTAGTAATAGCTGATTTAATATATAAATTTTTCATATCCCTCCCCTAAACTTTAACAATTTTGATAGCACACTTTTTATAATCCGTTTGTTTGGATAACGGGTCGGTCGCATCTAACGTGACTTTATTTACTAAACGGCTAGCATCAAACCAAGGCATATACACTAAACCAATAGGAGGTTTATTACGGCCTCTAGTCTCTACACGCGTTTGTACTTCACCACGACGAGAAACCAGCTTCACTAAATCACCACGACGCATGTTACGTGCTTTAGCATCATCCGGGTGCATGTAAACCAATGCATCAGGCATAGATTTGTATAGTTCAGGTACACGTTGAGTCATTGAGCCAGAATGCCAATGCTCTAATACACGACCTGTTGATAACCATAAATCATATTCTTCGTCTGGTGATTCTGCTGGTGGCTCATAAGGTAAAGCGAAAATAATCGCACGGCCATCTTTGTGACCATAAAAGTCCCAGCCACTGCCAGGTTTGACATAAGGATCAGAGCCTTCTTTGAAACGCCATTGTGTTTCTTTACCATTTACGACAGGCCAACGTAAACCACGTTCTTGATGATATCTGTCATACGGTGCTAAATCATGCCCATGACCGCGACCAAAACTGGCATACTCTTCAAATAAACCTTTTTGAATATAAAAACCGAAATCACGAGCTTCATCGTTTAAGCGATCTTTTGGTATTTCATCCAATGAATAATTTCCGACTGAAGAGTCTTTATAAAGCACATCAAATAAGGTTTTACCACGAACGTCTGGTTTCTTAGCGATTAGTTCTTCTGGCCAAACGTCTTCAATTTTAAAACGTTTTGAAAACTCAACCAATTGCCATAAATCAGATTTAGCCCCTGTTGGAGCTTCCACCATTTGATACCAAGATTGTGTACGACGTTCAGCATTCCCATACACCCCCTCTTTTTCTACCCACATTGCCGTAGGCAAAATTAGATCTGCAGCTTGAGCTGTTACAGTTGGGTAAGGATCAGAGACAACAATAAAGTTTTTAGGATTACGGTAGCCAGGATAAGCTTCTTCATTAATATTAGCCGCTGCCTGCATGTTGTTATTACACTGCACCCAATAAAAATTGAGTTTACCGTCTTTTAACATACGATTTTGTAGTGCTGCGTGATAACCAGGTTTAGGCGGCACAGTACCATCAGGTAAATCCCATATTTTTTCAGCCGTAGCTCGATGTTTTGGGTTAGTAACCACCAAATCAGCAGGTAAACGATGTGAAAAAGTGCCAACTTCACGTGCTGTACCACAAGCTGAAGGTTGACCCGTTAACGAAAATGGACTGTTACCCGGAGTTGAAATTTTCCCTGTTAATAAGTGAATATTATAAGCAAGGTTATTAGCCCATACACCTCGTGTATGCTGATTAAATCCCATCGTCCAAAAAGAAGTTACTTTAATTTTAGGGTCTGCATAAAGTTCAGCTAAGGCTTCAAGTTTATGTACTGGCACCCCTGATAATTTAGCAGTGTATTCAGCAGTATAAGTACTAACAAATTTAGCATAAGTATCAAAATCTATTTCGGTAGAGCTACCCGCTGTTTTACCATTATTTTTTGCTGCTTGTTCTAAAGGATGTTCTGGACGTAAACCATAACCAATATCTGTTTCACCTAACCTGAAATTAGTGTGTTTATTTACAAAGTCTTTATTAACGCGATCAGTTTTAATGATGTAGTTAGCAATAAAATTCAAAATAGCTAAATCAGTTTGTGGTGTGAAAATCATCCCATTATCGGCTAAATCAAAGCTTCTATGTTCAAACGTAGATAATACCGCTACTTTTACATGAGGCGCACTTAAACGACGATCTGTTAAACGCGTCCATAAAATAGGATGCATTTCAGCCATATTTGAGCCCCACAATACAAAAGCATCAGCCGCTTCTAAATCGTCGTAACACCCCATAGGCTCATCAATACCGAAAGTACGCATAAAGCCGCCAACGGCAGAAGCCATACAGTGACGTGCATTTGGATCAATATTATTGGTACGAAATCCTGCCTTCATTAACTTTACTGCAGCATAACCTTCTTGCACTGTCCATTGGCCTGAGCCAAACATACCAACAGCCTCAGGACCACTTTTATTCAATGTTTCTTTTGCTTTTTCAGCCATTACATCGAACGCTTTATCCCATGATACCGGTGCAAACTCTCCTTGTTTATCGTACTTACCATTGGTCATACGTAATAATGGTTGGGTAAGCCTATCTTTACCATACATAATTTTAGAAAGAAAATAGCCTTTAACACAGTTAAGGCCTTTATTGACAGGAGACTTGATGTCACCGTGAGTGGCAACAACTTTACCATCCATAACCCCAACATTGACACTACAACCTGTACCACAAAATCGACAGGGTGCTTTATCCCATTTGAGTTTAGTAATATCTGAACTTGTAATTAAGTTTGATGCTAAAGCTGGCACGGACACCCCCGCAACAGCCGCTGCGGCGGCAATAGCATTAGCTTTAATAAATTCTCGGCGATTAATCATTTTGTCACCTTCCCCATCGTGTTAAATTTAGTTTCAATTTAGTTTTAATTTAGTTTTAATTTATTTATTGTAGTTTTAAACCAGAGTCATGAGCATTTATGCTTCTTAATTACTGTCACTATCAGTACTTTCATCTAGAATCTGATGGTAAACGGGTGATAAATTAATAATGCATTTATGGTTTCTTATCGTATCCATTTTATTACCAATATCTTTATAACTATGCCCTTCAATCGTAAAAACAATTTTACCTTCTGCACTGGTTGCATGAATTTCAGTGCCATCAACCGTTGTTATTGCTTTTTTCACCTCGGTTAGCTTCTCAAAAATAGGGTAAGCAACGAAACTTGCCACATGATATTCATCTGTTCTACTTTCATTATTTTTCGTCATATTATTTCTTAAATACCGATAATTTTAATATAAATACAGCTAAAGGTTAGTTTGCCTTTGGCTCGAATATGAAGGTAATAGCATCTTGTGGGCATTTACTAATACAAGCTCCACATTGTGTGCAATCAGCATCATTTAAATTAGGCTCAGGAATACTCGAATTAACATATTGAAATTTAATAACATTCGTTTCACATTCATCACGACAACTTTGGCAATAAATATTATTTTTAGCTAAACACTTATCACTAATATCTATATTTACTGGCCAAGGCTTTTTATTATCAGCAACCTTACCTTCCCTGTTTTCATCATCAGAAAAATCGCTAAAGAAAAGCGGTTGTTCACAAACATCAATACACTTATTACAAAAAGTACATTCGCCTAAATTAAAGTCTACTGTTGGAAAACCATCATTATCTTTAATAATGATCTTGGTTTCACAGCTACTTATGCAGTCTTGGCACTGTGTACAACCTGAGGTGAATACGGATTCATTGATGATCCAAGGTAAGCGTAATATTTGTTTAGTGTGTATCTGACCACGAAAAAGTCGCCTTCTCGCAGGGTTATCAACACGTTCAGTGGTTTTAAATGTTGTAGTAGACAAGGAATTAAGACCCAGGAGGACCAAATAAAAACATTTGGCTTATCCAAATAGCAAAGCCAAAACCAGCAACGATAAATATGGATAATATGGGAGCAAGGAAAACAGTAAGAAAAATAAAAGTATTACGCTCATATTTTTTTTGTTTCTCATTAAGTATTGTTTGGCTCATATTGCACTCGATACTATATAATTAGATTAAAATTATGGTACCTACTGTAATATTATAGTTAAGCTGAGGACTTGATATAGATCAAGATTTATTTCAACTTATGATTTTGGGGCTTATTTTCCGTTTCTCGCTTAACAAGTAAAAAGGTTAAATACATTTTTGTAGGCAAAGAAAAAACTAAACCAAAAGCGATACAGACTGCACTAATAATGATGCCTGTAACGCCTAAAGAATCTATATAGTCACTATAGTTATGTAAATAAACACCTAAAATTAACAAACATAAGCCAATACAAATAGATATTTTCAATAATAAAATTAATTTTTTATCTGACATAGCCACCTCAAATAAAATGGTTATTTAATTTTGGTTATTGTAATTTAGCTAATAACGCCTCAACAGGATGTTTGGCTTTCAGTGCTGTTAAACGTTTGACTTGTGAGCGACAAGAAAAACCGGTTGCTAATATTTGTGTTTGCTCCAATTTAGCTAACTTGGGTTGCCAACTTAAATTAAATAATTCTTTTGAATTATCTAAATTAGACTTTTCATGTCCATAAGTACCCGCCATACCACAACAACCCACACTAACCTTTTCTAAATTCAAACCAAAATGACTAAAAATACTCGTCCATTCGTTTTCACTATTTACTAAAGCTGTTTTCTCAGTACAGTGAGCAAATAATTTGAACGCCTGTTGATTTTTATCAGCAATGCTTTTAAATTTTTCATCTTGTTCAGTAAACGATAACAACCATTCATGCGCGAGCAATACATTAAAATCACCGCGTTTATCACCCAAAATTTTTGCGTATTCATCACGATAGCAAAGCACCATCGACGCATCCATTCCTAGCATAGGTATATTCAACTTGGTTAGTTGATTTAAAAAATCACTTGATGATTTGGCCGTATTAGCAAAACGAGCTAAGAACCCTTTAACGTGTTGAGCCTTACCGTTTGGTTTAAAAGGTAATAAAATAGGCTCTAAACCTAATGCTTTTATTAACGCCATCATGCTTTCTACAGTATTAGCATCATAAAAAGATGTAAAGGGATCTTGTACAATTAATACATAACCTTTACGTTGTAAGTCCGTTAAACCTTGTAATTTAACTAAATCGAATCCTGAATAACCTGCTTTTTTTACTTGTTTTTTTAGCGTAGGAACACTTAGTAATGGGGTATTAACATAACCAATCGTTTTTTCTGATAACTTATCATAAGCATTTAAACTCAAAATACTATTCACTAATTTGGGCATTTTAGCCATTAATGGCGCTAATATTTCTACATTAGCCACAAGATGATCTTTTAGTGGTCTAGGGTAACGTGAATGATATATGTTGATAAATCGACTTCTAAAATCTGGCACATCAACTTTTATTGGACATTGACTAGCACAAGCTTTACAAGCTAAACATCCTTGCATGGCTTCCATAACTTCATGAGAAAAATCATTTTCATTCTCAGATTTTTCAAAAAAAGTAAGCTTGAATTTAGCAATGGTAGAGTCTAATAGTTTTTTAACTGACCAATGATTTACTTGCGTTTCTAACGCTAATATATCAACACCTTGCTTCTCTAATAACCTTAACCATTCACGCATTAAACCAGCACGGCCTTTAGGAGAATGACGTCTGTCTTTAGTTACCTTACTCGATGGACACATAGGACTATCAACATCATAATTAAAACATAAACCGTTACCATTACAGTCCAATGCGGCACTAAAAGAATCTTTTACTGTAATAGGGATTTGTCTATCAAAAGAACCACGTTTAGTATCATCAACACTCACTAATTGCTCGGTCGAATCAATGGGGGTACATATTTTGCCTGGATTCATTTTATTTAGCGGGTCAAATGCGGCTTTAATTTTTCTTAATTCCGTAAACAATGCTTCGCCAAAAAATTCAGGGCCATATTCACTACGATAACCTTTCCCATGTTCACCCCACATTAAACCACCATATTTAGCCGTTAGTTTAACCACTTTGTCAGATAAGGTTCTCAGTAATTTCTCTTGTTCTGGATCACACATATCAAGGGCTGGACGGACATGTAAAACACCTGCATCTACATGGCCAAACATACCATAATGTAAATTATAACTATCAAGTAAGTCTCTAAATTCACTTATAAAATCAGCTAAATTTTCAGGAGGTACTGCCGTATCCTCTGCAAAAGCTAACGGTTTTTGGCTACCATCGGTGTTACCTAATAAACCCACCGCTTTTTTACGCATGGCATACAATTTATTGATACTACTTAAGTCCGAGGTAACTTGATACCCAATCACCCCACAAGCACTACCACGGTTACCACCATTATCTTCACTTGCAATTGTTTCATCCAAACCTGCAGTTAAGATAGCAACTTGCTCTGCTAAAGCTTCAACACTTGTACCGTTAAATTCAACAATATTAATACCATCCATGACTTTATTAGGCACGTCAGTAATCAGATCGCTTACGCTATGCCAAACAATATCTTGTTTAGCTAGGTTTAACACTTTACTGTCGATAGTTTCTACTGAAGTCGCTTTCGCTCTTACTAAGAAAGGTGAATGACGTAATGCAGAATCAAAGCTATCATATTTAATATTGATTAACGTTTTAGCTGGACTAATAGGGGTAATATTTAGTGTAGCCTGACAAACAAAAGCTAAAGAACCTTCTGAACCAGTAATAATTCGGCTTAAATCAAACGTATTCAGTTCTTCATTTTCACTATCTTGAGCTTGTAATACATTTTCCAAATCATAACCGGTTAAAAATCGATTTAAACGGGGAAATTTTTTCAGAATAAGCTCACGGTTATCAACACTAGACGCGAGAACCTGTTGAACTATTCTGCCATGACTAGTTTCTTCTTTTGCCAACGCTTGTGCTTGGGCAATAGTCATAGGTTCAGTATTAAGTACATCGCCATTAGCGAGTACTGAGGTTAAAGCTAAAACATGATCAGATGTTTTACCATACACTAATGAGCCTTGCCCTGAAGCATCAGTGTTGATCATTCCGCCAATAGTGGCACGGTTACTCGTTGATAAATCAGGTGCAAAGAAGAAACCGTGTGGACGTAAATAATCATTTAATTGATCTTTTACAACACCCGCCTCAACTTTCACCCATTTTTCTTCAATATTAATTTCTAATACTTTATTTATATACTTAGATAAATCAACAATGATACCAGGTGTTAAACTTTGCCCATTAGTACCCGTACCGCCACCTCTAGCACTAAATTTTATATCCTTGTAGGTATCTTCACTTGCCGTTTTAGTGAGCAAAATAATATCTTGTTGTGTACGAGGATTAATAACTAACTGGGGTAGTTGCTGATATATACTATTATCAGTAGCCACAGCAAGACGTGCGCTATATTTGGCACTAATATCACCAGTAAAATTTTTAGCTTTTAACGCACTAACAAAATTATCGTAAAGAGGAGAAAGGTGTGTTTGATGATCAATACGAGGTAGCATGAATATTTATCTGTAAACAAGAAAGAATTGCTTGAGTATATCATGTAAAAAGTGACTTTTGCTCAGCTTATTAATGTTCCTTTATATTAAAATTATATTTTATAAACGTTAAATTTATCAAGAGCATTATATTAACAATAACGTCTCCTAAAAATAATGAAAAGTTAAACTATCAATTAGTTTTCTTTTCATATAATTCATATGCCTTTGATTAAGAATATAGATACTTTAACTATAACCATGTGAATATTTATTTTTCCTATTGATTAACCTAACAATTTTGGCCTAACCTTCCCTATTTTAAACACAAAAAGCTTGCATTAAAAATGATTGCCACTCTATAATCCTAATTACTCTTGTATGTTCTTTATTTTCAAAAGGATTTATTTTAAATGTCTCAGCAAGTGTTGGTATTATATAATCGTCACTCAAAAATATTCCTTTTACTCTGCCTTATTCCCCTTACTATATTTGCAACAGTACATTATCTAAATCAAAATTATGTTTTAGCTAGTAGTCTTTTGTTTAGTTTACTTTTTTTTGCTATCAGCCTTCTGAAAGTTAAAAATAATACCATTAGTGTTCTTTGTAAATTCAGCATGATTTTCTCTATGTTTTTTAGCATAGCATTTGCCTGTTACTATATGGGATTACATGGAATTGTTTATGCCTTTCCAGCAATTACAGGGTTATTTTTTCTTACATCAATTAGAACGGCTCTATTAATAGCGATACCGTCGATATTCTTATATTTAGTGTTAACTATGCTCCATGGCGAAGTATTTGAAACATTTAGGCTATTACCTTCTCTTGTTTTAACTATTATTTTCACCGCTTATTCAGCTTATTATTCACGAAAACAAAAAGATGCCGTAGGTGAAGAAGCCAAAAAGGACCCGCTGACCGGTTTAGCAAATCGTCATTCCTATAATAAATGGTTAGATGAATGTCATCTAAACACTAATATTAGAAGTATTACCTCCATCAATTTAGATATTGATAAATTTCGTATTATTAATGACACCTTAGGTTTTGATGTGGGAGATGAATTAATTCAGCAACTTTCTAAAAAGTTATCAAATGTAATAGAAAACGATATGACACTTACTATTGCTCAGTCATATTATTTTGCACGATATTCAGGTGATTCTTTTGCTATAGGGTTAACCAACCTTCCAGAAGAGTTTGACATATTCCCCTTTATTAACAGATTAAAATTAGCTGTTAATGAATTAAAAGTTATATCTAAAAATCCCATTAAAATCTCTGCATCTATCGCAATTGTTAGGGCAAACAGATTAAAAGGAAAATTCCAAAATATTATCGATAACGTTGATATAACATTAAAACAAGCAAAGCAGCTTGGGGATAATAGTATACAAGTCTTCGATGAGTCTATTAATAAGCAATTTAAGGAACAAAAACATATAGCGCAAGAGCTAACACAGGCGCTTAACAACAACGAATTTCATATGGTGTTTATGCCTATTTTTCGTCATGATAAAAATAACATTGCGGGTGCTGAGTTATTACTTAGGTGTGATAGAGATGAACTCAAAGAGTATGGACCAGATAAATTTATTCCAATAGCTGAAAGCACGGGTTTAATTGAACAAATCGACTACTGGGTTCTGAATGAATCATTTAAAATCATCGCTAATACAGATATGTTGAAAATACCAAGTATTGAATTCTATTCTATTAATATATCTTCCAAACAACTTCATAATAAAAACTTTATTTTACGCATTAAACAGATCCTTAACCAATATGATTTAGACCCAACAATCATTGAACTTGAAATAACTGAAACGAGTTTAGTTGAAAGTGACTTACAAGCAGTTGACACCCTTATTTCTTTAAGACGAATTGGATTTAAACTATCACTTGATGACTTTGGCACTGGCTACACGTCCTTTAATCAACTTAAAAAATTCCCACTCAATAATTTAAAAATAGATAGAAGCTTTGTCAGTGGTGATCTCGAAAATACATCACCATTAATTGGAATGTCTCTTGTTATTTTATCAATAGCCAAACTTTATAATTTTAGTGTTATCGCTGAAGGAGTAGAAACAGAAAAACAGTATCTTGAATTGAAAAATAATGGTTGTGAATATTTCCAAGGCTATTGGTTCTCTAAGCCTATTACCGTAAAAGAATTTGTATATATGATTGCCCATACAGATGAATAGAAATACAGGTAATGCAAGCGTTAATGGTAGCTTTATCGATATAATAAAGATCAAATTAAACAAAGACGATTTATCCCTAAAATTCCTTGTTAAATTGTTAGCAAAGACTCCCAATAATTTATAAACATGGTAAACTGAGACAAAGGGCTTAGCCTACCAACAACATGGTAAACTGAGACAAAGGGCTTAGCCTACCAACAAATGAATACTTTGAATCAATAAATTGTATGAACAACCTATCAAGAAAAACTTACTCTACTGTAAATTTACCCGCATTATTAAGTAACTATACTCAAATTGCTAATCTCGCGCCGACAAGTAAAACAATTGCGGTTATAAAAGCAAATGCATATGGTCATGGTGCCGTCGAAGTGGCTAAATATTTAAGCCCACATGTACCTGCTTTTGCCGTTGCTTTTATTGATGAAGCAATTCAACTTCGTGATGCAGGTATAACATTACCTATTTTGATTATTGAAGGCGCGTTATCGTACCAAGACTTATCAATTGCTTTAGAACAAAATTTTTGGTTAATGGTTCACTCTACCGAGCAAGTTAATTGGTTAAAACAATACCCTACACCCTATGTTGGTAAATTGTGGCTAAAAGTAGATACAGGAATGAATCGACTCGGTATAAAACCAAGTGATGTTGATGGTATTTTAACTCAATTTTCACCAGAGCAATTAGAAAATTTAGTACTTTGCACCCACTTTTCAAGTGCAGATGAATTGGGTAACCCTAAAACACAATTACAAATTCAACAGTTTGAACAAGTAAATGAAAAACATGGCTATAAAAAGAGTTTAGCTAATTCAGCCGGTATTCTAAGTTGGCCAAAAAGTCATGGTGACTATAATAGACTAGGGCTTGCTCTATATGGCGCAACCCCAATACCTATTAATGATTTACCCATTAAGTTAACACCAGTGATGACATTACAGTCTACTATTATGGCTTTGAGAAAATTAAATATTGATGAGTCGGTCGGTTATGGTGAAACATGGCAAGCTAAGCGCCCTTCTCTGATAGCCACGGTAGCAATAGGTTATGCTGATGGGTATCCTAGAAATGCTAAAAATGGTACGCCTGTTTGTATTAATGGACAAATTGCAACGCTTGCAGGAAGAGTATCAATGGATATGATTACCGTTGATGTTACTGATATTGTCGATGTTAACGTTGGTGATAGTGTTGAATTATGGGGTGAAAACTTAACAATTGAAACCGTCGCAGAACACCTCGACAGTAACAATTATGAACTACTTACTAGGATATCTAACCGTGTTCCTAAATTTTATGTGAAGTAATCCTCACAATTTAATCAAAATATTTATTCTAGGAACATTGCTGTTAAGCTTTATAACCCGACTATAGGACTTACATGACATAAGTTAAAAAGCTCAGCAATATTACTACTCTATTCCTATATATTTATGCACTTGTATTGATAAACGCCAATTATTAGCAATACAAGTATCAATTGCCAACTGTGTTGCTCGATCTTTTTGGCTAATAGGTTGTAAATATATAGGTGTATTTCCTACATTATGCTCGGCCAATAGTGCTTTAAGATCATCAACATGTTGTTCAGTAGCAACCGGATGCTTAATTTCATTAGCCCGTGCCATTGCACTAGATAAAATTGGATATCCACCACGCATATTAATTTTTGGTGAAACCGTTACCCAGCATTTATTTGACACCAAAATTTCAAAAGTACCTGATGTTTCAACTTGAGTACTGTAACCAAATTCCTCAAAAGCATTACACAGAGACGTTAAATCAACCATGCAAGGCTCTCCTCCAGTAATCACTATATGTTTAGCCTTGTATCCTTGTTCGGTAACTAGTGCTTTTAATTGGGTAACAGAAAGATTGCTCCATTGTGGTGTTTCTTGCGATTTAGCTAGCATCTTTTCTTTCGTTACTTCATCGCTTAATTCAACTTCCCAAGTATGCTTTGTATCACACCAAGAACAGCCTACAGGGCAGCCTTGTAAACGAATAAATATTGACGGTTGACCTGTAAAAGAGCCCTCGCCTTGTATTGTTTCAAACATTTCATTAATTTTATATTGAATCATTTTAATTTGTGCTTTTGCCTAAGATTTTATTCAAGTAAAATGGACATAACTGATTATACCCTATTTATTTTTAAGAGACTTAACTATGACTGAAAAACTATCCACTGAACAAATAAAAATAGAAAAAGTTGTTGTTATTTATTCGGGCGGAATGGATTCATTTACCGTATTGAATCGTGCATTAAAAGATGGCAAAGAAGTGTTTGCTCTTTCGTTTGATTATGGTCAACGTCATGTAAAAGAGCTTGAGTGTGCCAGTAAAGTTTGTAACTCTTTAGGAGTAAAACATAAAGTGATTGATATTTCGTCTATCAATCAATTATTAGCAGGCTCTTCTTTAACTGATGATATTGATATACCTGAAGGTCATTACGAAGCTGAAAATATGAAATCAACCGTTGTACCTAACCGAAATATGATTTTATTATCTTTAGCGGTAGGTTATGCAGTTTCAGTAGGTGCTGCTCAAGTATATTATGGTGCTCATAGCGGCGATCACACTATTTACCCAGATTGCCGACCAGAGTTCGTTCAAAAAATGAATGATGTTTGTCTCATTGCGAACTATGAAAGTGTAGAAATTTTCAGTCCATATTTAACTGTAGATAAATCGGCTATTTTATCCGATGGAATAAGTATGGGCTTAGATTACAGCGATACTTGGACTTGTTATAATGGTAGAGAGAAAGCCTGTGGAAAATGTGGCGCTTGTGAAGAACGTCTTGAAGCATTCAGTGATAATAATGTTGTAGATCCAATTGAATATGAAGCATAGCTAGAAATCTAAGCTCAACTTTATATTTAATTTAACAACCACATGAGCAAGTAACGATATGTCTACTACAAATAAAAATATTTTACGTGTTAAGGCATATCAATTACTCGAAAGTGATACTAAGTCAGGTATTACTGCAAAAATTGTCAATTGGCTGTTAATCTTACTTATTATAAGTAACGTTGCTGCAGCGATCACGTCTTCTGACTCTGACTATTATTTAGCGTATAAACATGCATTCATACTTTTTGAAACTATCTCACTTTCAATTTTTTGCTTTGAATATTTACTGCGAGTGTGGTGTTGCGTTGAGGCAGAAGAAAATAAGAAAGTCTCAAATGTAAAAACAAGAATTAACTATATATTCACCCCCATGGCATTAATTGATTTGATTGCCATATTACCTTTCATTATAGCGCTATTCTTTTCTCTAGATCTACGAACCCTACGGCTAATAAGAGTATTAAGGTTACTCAAGTTAACCCATTATTTTAAAGGGTTTGATATTTTTATTTCTGTTATCACAAAAGAATTAAAAAATATTATTGCCGTCATGGTGGTGATGTTGTTTTTTATTATTATCGCTGCAAGTTTGATCTATTCTATTGAAGGAAAAATACAGCCAGACACTTTTGGTAGTATTTTTGAATCTTTTTGGTGGGCTGTTGTTACCATGACAACAGTAGGTTATGGCGATGCCGTCCCTATTACTACCTTAGGTAAAATTATATCAACTTTCATCATGCTTGTTGGTGTTGTTTTCGTGGCATTACCTGCTGGGATGCTAGCTGCACGTTTTGGAGAAGAGTTAAGGCGCAGAAAAGAACGTTTAGACGCTAACATCAAAGGGGCATTAACTAATGGTTATATTGACAATGATGACTTTAAAACATTGCAATCTTTAGCTGAAAAGTTAGAAATTGAACCTGAAGATTTACAACGTAGTATTACACTACTAAAAGAGAAGCATCATGAAATAAAATGCCCTCATTGTGGTAAATAAAAAATTACGCAATAAAAAATCACAACAATAAATCAAAATAACTACAATAGTATTTTATTCTTACTTTAAGACGAAATACGTCTACCCCTTATCAAATCATAGTCTACACTTATTAATACCTTGTCTATTAAGCTATTAAGGATGATGTATGAATGAAGAATTTAGACATCAAACGCAGTATATAAATAAATTTATTAATGACAATAATGATACTAAAACACATATCTATCTTGAACAGATACTATTATTACCCCCTGATATGCAAGACAAAGTCATTAATGAAATTAGCTATTTGAACAATTGTAATTGCTTCGCCATAGCAAAGATAATAGGTAAATATTCTATTGTTTATCCCAAATAATTTGCCGTAATTAACCTTCAGTCATTAAGGTTAAGTGTTTAAATTAGCATTAATAGGTAATGATTAAAGACTCAATAAAATACATAATTATGTAGCATTGCTAATTCAATCTTTAAGTATTTAGCTGTTGAGTTCTTAATTTAGCAATTTCATCACGTGTTGCCGCAGCTTTCTCAAACTCCAGATTTTGCGCATGTGAATACATTGCTTTTTCTAGCTCTATAATCTTTTTGTCAATTTCTTTTGTCGTTAAGGCTTGATAGTTAGCTACTTTCTCGGCAACCTGATCTAACGCTTTTGACTTACTAAAATCACCAACATCCATTACATCTGTTATTTTACGGATAACACCTTTGGGCGTAATATTATTGTCAAGATTATATTGATGTTGTACTCCTCTACGGCGTTCAGTTTCATCAATCGCTTTACGCATAGACTTAGTGATTTTACTCGCATATAAAATTGCTCTACCATTAAGGTTACGTGCTGCCCGACCAATCGTTTGAATTAAGGAGCGCTCTGATCTTAAAAAACCTTCTTTATCCGCATCAAGTATCGCAACAAGCGAAACTTCAGGCATATCTAAGCCTTCACGTAATAAGTTAATTCCTACCAGCACGTCAAATTTACCTAAGCGAAAATCTCGAATAATTTCAACACGCTCAACAGTATCAACATCAGAATGTAAATAACGTGCTTTAATACCATGTTCATCTAAATAATCCGTTAAATCTTCCGCCATACGCTTCGTTAGCGTCGTAGCTAAAACACGTTCGTTTAATGGTAATCGTTTATTAATTTCTGACAGTAAATCATCAACTTGTGTTTCTACATCGCGTACTTCAATTTCTGGATCTAATAAACCAGTAGGTCTAACAACTTGCTGGGCGATATCGCCAGCTGACTTTTCAATTTCATAATTGCTCGGTGTAGCTGATACATAAATAGTTTGCGGTGATAAAGCTTCAAACTCTTCAAATTTCATCGGTCTATTATCAAGTGCAGAAGGAAGTCTAAAACCATATTGCACTAAATTTTCTTTTCGTGACCGATCACCTTTATACATGGCGCCAATTTGTGGCACAGTAACATGTGATTCATCAATAATAAGTAAACCATCATCGGGTAAATAATCAAACAACGTTGGCGGCGCTTCACCCGCTTCACGACCAGATAAATAACGTGAGTAGTTTTCAACACCCGAGCAATAACCAAGTTCGGTCATCATTTCGATATCAAACTGAGTACGTTGAGATATTCGTTGCTCTTCTACTAAACGATTATTGTCTTTAAGGAACTGAGAGCGCTCTTTTAGCTCTACTTTTATTTTTTCTACTGCCGATAATATTTTATCGCGTGGTGTTGCATAATGAGTTTTCGGATACACAGTAACACGCGCTAAAGTACGTTCAACTTGCCCGGTTAAAGGATCAAACTGACTAATACGTTCAATTTCTTCATCAAACAATTCTACTCGCAGTGCAAGACGATCTGATTCTGCTGGAAAAATATCAATAACATCACCACGTACACGATAAGTTGCACGTGCAAAAGCAAGATCATTTCGTTTATATTGTAATTCTGCTAAGCGACGTAATATATCTCGCTGATTAATGATGTCACCTACGCTAATATGTAACATCATTCTTAAATAGGAATCAGGATCGCCCAAACCATAAATAGCCGAAACAGATGCAATAATAATAACATCACGGCGCTCTAATAAGGCCTTGGTTGCCGACAAACGCATTTGTTCGATATGTTCATTAACCGAGGCATCTTTTTCAATAAAAGTGTCTGTCGTTGGTACATAAGCTTCAGGCTGATAATAGTCATAGTAAGACACAAAATATTCCACAGCGTTGTTTGGGAAAAACTCTTTCATTTCACCATAAAGCTGAGCCGCTAAAGTTTTATTTGGTGCTAATAACATTGTTGGTCGATTAAGCTTTTCGATAACGTTCGCAATAGTGAAAGTTTTACCTGAGCCCGTAACACCTAATAAAGTCTGATGAGCTAAGCCCGATTCAATACCCTCTAATAATTGCTTAATAGCGGTTGGCTGATCACCACTCGGTATATAATCAGATTCTAATTTTAGTGACTTTACCGTTACTTCTTTAAATAAATCATCTTTCAAGACAATTGTTCCTTAGTAATAAACTCATCATTTTTAAACTGCTTAGTGAATAATCGATAAGATATAAATGCCATCACTAAATTACCAAGTAAGGCCCCAATAAAGAATCCGTGTAAACCATATAAATAACTACCTAAGTACGCTAAAGGTACATAACAAATAAATAATCTTATAATACTTAATATCAAAGCAATAATAGGTTTATGAAGCGCATTAAAAGATGAGTTAGTTATAATCACTACACCTTGAAGACCGTACCCTAATGGTAAAATCCACATAAATAATACAATAATATCTGCTACTTCTTTCTCTTTAGCGAAAGCAGATGCAATTAAAGGCGCGGTTATAACTAAGATCACATAAATAAGTATTTGCCAAAACATAATGAACTTAATAGATGTTTTATAGGCTTGTTCAACACGCTCCATGTTATTTGCACCAAAGTTTTGGCTAATAAAGGGGGGCAATGTCATTGTCATTGCTAAAACGACTAATGAAGCTATAGACTCTATACGAGAGCCAACCCCAAAGCCAGCCACAACAGATTCACCATAACTAGCAGCAATAGCAGTCATAATAGCTGCAGCAATTGGTGTTAACATATTAGCACCTGCAGCAGGTAAACCTATTTTCAATATACCGCGACATGAAGCTATTAATTGTTTCATGGGAATTATATGCGTATGAATTAAGTTTTTTTGTTTTGTGAGAATAATCAATACCAGTAAGAAGCCAACAACCCAAGAAATTAATGAAGCTATAGCGGCACCTTCAATTCCCATTGCTGGCACTGGGCCAAAGCCAAAAATGAATATAGGGTCAAGCACAGCATTAATTAAGCCCGAACTACCCATCACTATACTAGGTGTTTTAGTATCACCTGATGCTCTAAGCACCGCATTACCAATCATAGGTCCAATCAGAAACACACTGCCTAAGTACCAAATATCCATGTACTCATGAATTAAAGGTAATAATGATTGGTTTGCACCAAGTAGAGTGAAAAGTTCGTCAGTAAATAAATAACCAACAAATGACAACATAACAACGACAATTGCTGACATATATAAAGCCGCTGTGGCTGAGTCTTTTGCCGACTCATGATCATCACGCCCCAAAAATTTAGCAATAACTGCAGAGGTACCTATACCTAAACCAATCATTAAACTAATAACAGTAAAGGTAACAGGAAAAGTAAAACTAATGGCGGCTAATGGCTGTGTACCCAACATACTAACAAAAAATGTATCGACTAAATTAAAAGTCATTAACAAAATCATGCCGTAAATCATCGGGATGGTCATTCGTTTAATTGTATTACCAACGGGATCTTTGAGTAAATTGATCGGTTGTTTATTATTTTTTATTTTTTTATTTGACGTCATTAATAAATTTTAGAAAATTCCTGGTGATAATACATAAGTTTAACAATTGCTATTGTAATCAAAAGCAAAAGAAATTCACAGTAAATGCAATGAAATATCCAGCTGATTAAAAAGCAACCTAAAGTGCTAATAAAAGCACAAAAAACACATAACCTACTGATAAACAAATACTAAATAAAACATTCATTTTGTTGTTGACTTACCTACACGCTAAGCAAAACGATAATGTTACTAGTTTTTACAATTTAACTCACATAGTTATCCACAAGTTTCGTGGATAACTACATTTTCATCATGTTTTCTAAGTGATTAAAATACCATGCGTACAAAACAGTCAAGAAGCGACGAGAAACTAACGTTACTGAGCGCAATTTGAGCAAACAAACTAATAATTCATTTTTTTCTTATTTTAGTGTTGACAGTTTGCCGTCAGGTCTTTAATATTCCGCCCCGTTAGCCGAGATGGTTAACACGCAATCGAAAGAAAGAAATTCCCCAATAGCTCAGTTGGTAGAGCGATGGACTGTTAATCCATGTGTCACTGGTTCGAGCCCAGTTTGGGGAGCCAAATTTAAGAATGAGAAGTAACGAGCTCATGTAAAAGTTTATTCCCCAATAGCTCAGTTGGTAGAGCGATGGACTGTTAATCCATGTGTCACTGGTTCGAGCCCAGTTTGGGGAGCCACATTTTAAAACAACGACAAATGTAGAGAGATGGACTGTACTCTCTAATAATAACATGTGTCGCTGTTGGTTTCCCAAGCTCAGTTTGAGGAGCCATATTAAAGAATGAGAAGTAACGAGCTCATGTAAAAGTTTATTCCCCAATAGCTCAGTTGGTAGAGCGATGGACTGTTAATCCATGTGTCACTGGTTCGAGCCCAGTTTGGGGAGCCACATTAAAGGCTACGAGAAATCGTAGCCTTTTTTATTGCCTAAAATTTATTCCCCTATAACTAACCCTATAACTCAAGCTGACTCAAGTAATAAAGAACATAGCAATGGACTGTACTCATTATTAGCCAGGCATGTGTCACTGGCTTGAGCCCTTATTATACAAAGAGCAGGGAGCCACATTAAAGGCTACGAGAAATCGTAGCCTTTTTTATTGCCTAAAATTTATTCCTTTATAACTCAAGCTGATTCAAACAATAAAGAACATAGCGATGAACTGTACTCATTATTAGCTAGGCATGTGTCACTGGTTCATTACACACCGCTAATGTTGACTCTAATGTTTCAATTTTCTCTAGTAAATCCAAAGCAAGAGCGATCCCTGCTTGATTAACACCAAGATCCCGTTGAAGCCTCATAGCCATTCGAGCACGTTTAAAACTATAAACCGAAAATATCCAGCTCGTCTGTTCTACTGGTGTTGCTTGGTAATTAATAGGGTCTAATACTCCAACTTCAACTAGTGCTATAACCCATTCTGTAGAACTTGAACACGCATAAGACAGTTCCTCAAGAGAAAATTCAGCCTCGTCATCGATAAGTACACCGTCTAATATTATTTCTTTCATTAGTTTATACTCCTAATAAGGTTCGAGGGTTAAAGTCTAATTCATCTTGCATTTTTTTATAGATCGCTTTAGCAGCCTCACTATCGGCCGGTGGTAAAACAATCTGAGTCACTACGTATAAATCACCCGCTGTTTTAGCAGGAATACCACGCGCTTTTAAACGTAGCTTCTGGCCGCTTTTTGTCGCAGGTACAATCTTTAAATCTACTGGACCTAATGGTGTAGGCACTTTAACCGTTGCACCCAACGCAGCTTCCCAAGGAGTAATGGGTAAATCGAGATATACATCATGCTCGACCACACGATAAATAGAATGAGTATTGAATGATAACTCTAGGTAAAGATCTCCTGCAGCCCCTCCCCCGTGACTTGGCGTACCTTGACCGGATAATCGAATACGTTGACCTTCTTTGACACCTTTGGGAATTTTAATTTTCAAGGTACGTTTTTTATTTACAACATGCCCTTGCTTATCCAATTCCGGTGACTGAAGTACAATACTCCTTGTTGCGCCAAGGTATGCGTCTTCAAGATCAATCACCACTTTAGCATGGTAATCTTCACCACGGGCCTTATAATCAGCTTGATGTTGATTGTTTGGTTTCTGTGAGCTATATCCTTTACCAAATAATGAATCAAAGAAATCACTAAAGCCTGCCTGACTTGCTCCGCTTGACCCACCATCTTTAAATTCAAATCCAGCATCCCAATCAGGTGGTGGATTAAAATCTTGTCCTGATTGCCAGTCGTTTCCAAGCTGGTCATAAGAAGCACGTTTATCGGGATCTTTTAGTACTGCGTATGCTTCACCAACCTCTTTAAAACGAACTTCTGCGTCAGCAGCTTTATTAACGTCAGGATGATATTTTCTCGCTAACTTTTTATAGGCACGCTTAATTTCATCCGACGTTGAATCTCGATTGATCCCCATTACTTTGTAATAATCTTTAAAATCCATAAATCACTCCAGTGCGGCCCGTTAACAAAATATATTTTATAAAACGATGAATAGCATAAACTTCATAAATCATTATGCGCTTACTGGCTATAGATAAAAGATCTTTTAATCACAATGACAATACAAATCAATAAAAAGTTATAAAGTTATAAAGTTATAAAGATATAAAGATATAAAGATATAAAGATATAAAGATATAAAGTTATAAAGTTATAAAGTTATAAAGTGAAATATCGTAGAACGAAAATTTCATACTAGCGCTTAATCCGTGATATTTTTGATATATGTGTACTCTATTAGAGTTAGAGTTGAAGAATAATACTCCATCATGTTACTCAAAAATAAAAAGGGGTTTATTGGCTTTTACTCTGATCCAATTTAGAGAATGCTGCACTGATTTTCGAGCAAGTAGATTTTTTTCAATCTTATTCTTACCAGGAAATGGCACTAAACTCAGACCGATTAATAATGTTATTATGCCTTGGCCAGGTAGCACTAACATCACGATACCAGACACAATCAAGACTATTCCAATCATGACTTTTACTATGCTAATTACGTAGGTTATGCTGCGACTCATTGACGTTAATTGTTTCTTTTTATTAGCGATATCATTCGGGATATCTTTACGGATAAAGTATTGTGAATCCATTTGTGTAATGATGTAAGTTATCGCCATAAAATATGCAATTGAAGCAGATGTGGTTGCTAAAAAAATTACAAAAATATAATCGAAATCAACGATTCCTATTAGATAGGTTGAGATAATATTGTAAAATTCTTTAAGCATCTTTGTTATCCGTTATTACTTAGTTTCACATTATTTGAGTTGGGTATTATGCAATTATTCGAAACATTGGTTCAATGGCTCACTACCCATTGGGTAACGATCATAGTTATCTTTCATATTAGCTTATCTCTTGTGACATCAGTACACGTACTTCTTTTTAAAGAAAATGAACGCACTTCATTGGCTTGGATTGGGCTAGTGATACTTTCACCCGTTGTTGGAAGCCTATTTTATTGGCTATTTGGCATAAATCGCATCAAACGTTTAGCCCAAAAAAAACACCCTAATACACTTAAAAAAAGCTTCAGCCAACAAGGTAAGCAAAAAAAGTTTACCAATATCCCTAAAAACTGGCATTCAATCATTACATCTGGTCACTCTATTCATTCTATCAATTATGTTGCAAATAACAGTATTGAACCGCTTATTAATGGAGATATGGCCTATCCTGCCATGATTAAATCGATTGAATCTGCGAAACATCATATTGTTTTATCAAGTTACATCTTCGATTATGATTCAATTGGCCGACAATTTATCCAAGCTGTAACCGTTGCACATAAAAGAGGTGTGATTGTAAATATTTTATTAGACGGTATAGGCATTGGCTATGGTTGGCATAAATCAGATCGTGCTTTAAAAAAACAAGGCATAAAAGCTATGCGTTTTTTGCCGGCAATTTCACTAACGGGCATTCGGTTCATTAATCTTAGAAACCATAGAAAGATACTTTGTGTTGATGGTGAAGAAGCTTATATTGGCGGGATGAATGTCAGTCAAAATAATATTGTTAAGTTGGCAGAAAACCCCATCGATGATGTTCACTTTAAAGTAACAGGCCCTGTAATTGATCAGATTAGTCAGGTATTTATCGAAGATTGGTTTTTTGCAACACAAGAAGTACTTCAATTTCCTCAGTATCGTGCTACCCCAGAAAAAAATAATGCTGATAGGCCTGTGGTTGCTCGCGTTATTCAAGATGGTCCAGACGAGCACCATAATAGAATACGTTGGACATTAATTAATGCCTTAGTTTGTGCACAAAAAAGTGTCAAAATTATTACACCATATTTTGTGCCTGACCATACATTAATGACTTCTCTTCACGCCGCGGCATTACGAGGGGTATTAATTGAGATTATTATTCCAGAGCACACAGATATATGGTTTTTAGACTGGGTAATGGAAGCTAATTTTTTAAGAATAATGGAGCATGGGATAAAAATATATAAAAACACAAGGCCTTTTGATCATAGTAAAATAGTTATTATTGATGATATATGGTCATTTATAGGCTCTTCCAACTGGGATGCTAGAAGCTTAGAGTTAAATTTTGAAATTAATCTTGAATGTTTTGATACGGCTCTCAATAGCGAGTTAAGTGATATTTTCACCTTAAAAAAACAAAACTCTCGACTGGTTGATAAAACTAACATTAGTAGTTTGTCGATCTACAGAAAAATTCGCAATAATTTGTTTCGCCTATTTTCATCCTATTTATAATCGCTATACTTAATACTACGTATTACTACTACCAAATACATTAAGGTTTTAAAGCCGATGTAGCATAGTAGGCTCCCTAAAGATTATGGGGAATGCTTAAAAGTAGAGCTGGGACCAAAATTGAAAATATTACTTTGAAATACAGTTAAATGTAAAAAGATAGACTGGTGGGATTGTTTTAAATATCTCATGTATAACAGATATTTAATCTTATTATAGGAAGCAATCCAACACTGTTACACTTTCTTTTGCTCGTCATTTCCCCTCTTGTATCATTCGTTTAATCCATTATTTTATACAATAAAAAAGTCTTATACTCGATAAGAATATAAGACTTTAATTTTAACAGTTAGCTGAGTTAATTTTTATTTTTCAGAAATTAGCTCTTTTTTATTTTCAAATGAAATAACCAACTTGTCTTTCTTAACACCTACCTTAGCAACACCGCCATTAGTTAACTCGCCAAAGAGTAACTCATTAGCCAACTCTTTTTTAAGCTTCTCTTGAATCAAGCGAGACATTGGACGAGCGCCCATTGTTTTATCGTAGCCATGTTCAGCTAACCATTTTTTAGCATCACGTGTTAATTCTAATGAAACACCTTTTTCATCAAGTTTCGCTTGTAGTTCAACAATAAACTTATCAACTACTTGCTGAATCACTTCATTATCAAGATGATTAAACCAAACGATATTATCAAGGCGGTTTCTAAATTCAGGCGAAAATACTTTATTAATCTCACTCATGGCATCTGAGCTATGATCTTGTTGTTTAAAGCCAATAGACTGACGAACAGTTTCTTGAACACCAGCATTGGTTGTAAGCACTAGTATAATATTTCTAAAATCAGCTTTACGTCCATTATTGTCAGTTAATGTCCCATGATCCATCACTTGTAATAAAATATTGTACACATCCTCATGCGCTTTCTCTATCTCATCAAGCAGGACAACAGCATGAGGATGCTTTATGACTGCATCAGTAAGTAAACCACCTTGCTCATATCCTACATAACCAGGAGGAGCACCAATCAAGCGACTAACCGCATGCTTTTCCATATATTCCGACATATCAAAGCGTAACAATTCAACACCTAAGATTTTAGCTAATTGTTTTGTTACTTCTGTTTTACCAACACCGGTTGGTCCGGCAAATAAGAAAGATCCTACTGGTTTTTCGTCATCACCTAATCCTGCACGTGAAAGACGAATTACCGATGATAACTCTTCTATTGCTTGATCTTGACCAAAAACAACTAATTTTAAGTTGCGATCTAGCATTTTAAGGCTATCTTTCTCAGTCGATGAAACTGATTTCTCCGGAATTCTAGCCATTGTCGCGACAACACTTTCAATATCGGTATTACTGATCGTTTTTTTACGTTTTGAAGGAGCAACAAGCTGCTGTTTAGCACCGGCTTCATCAATAACATCAATGGCTTTATCAGGTAAAAAACGCTCATTTATATATTTATCTGACAATTGTGCTGCTGCACGTAAAGCTGCATTGGTATAACGAATACCATGATGCAATTCATACTTTTCTTTCAAACCTTGTAATATTTTAGTGGTATCTTCAACACTTGGCTCAACAATATCTATTTTTTGAAAACGTCTTGCTAGTGCACGATCTTTTTCAAATACACTTTGGTATTCTTGATAAGTAGTCGAGCCCATACAACGAAGCTTACCCGCTGACAGTAATGGCTTGAGTAAGTTAGAAGCATCTAACATTCCGCCAGAAGCTGCACCAGCACCAATAATAGTATGAATTTCATCAATAAATAAAATGGCATTTTCATCAGTTTCCAGATCTTTTAACAACGCTTTAAAACGTTTTTCAAAATCACCACGATATTTTGTGCCTGCAAGTAAAGCGCCCATATCAAGAGAGTATATTGTTGCGTTACTTAAAAACTCAGGTACATCTTCGTTAACAATCATATTTGCTAAGCCTTCAGCTATTGCAGTTTTACCTACACCAGCCTCACCTACAAACAAAGGATTATTTTTGCGTCGACGACTTAATACTTGTAAGGTTCTTTCAAGCTCGCTGCTTCGGCCAATTAAAGGATCTATATTCCCTTTTAATGCTTCTTCATTGAGGTTAACAGAGAAATTTTCAATAGTACGTGGTTCTTCTTCAGTAACCTGTTCACCGTCTTCTAAAGGTGAATTACTCGAATCATTACCAATTTTAGCAATACCATGTGAAATATAATTAACAATATCTAAACGGCTAATATCTGCTTTCTTCAATATATAAGCGGCTTGAGACTCTTGCTCGCTAAAGATGGCTACTAAAACATTAGCACCATTTACTTCACTCTTACCTGAAGATTGGACGTGAAAAACAGCGCGTTGTAATACACGTTGAAATCCCAGAGTTGGTTGAGTTTCTCTTTCTTCTTCTTCAGCTGGAATTACCGGTGTAGTCTCTTGAATGAATTCAAGTAAATTAGCTTGTATCTTACTGAGATCTGCACCACAGGCCTTTAGCACTTCAATAGCTGAAGGATTATCTAATAGTGCTAATAATAAGTGTTCAACCGTCATAAATTCATGACGATACTCTTTTGCTTGACGAAAAGCTAAGTTAAGGGAAATTTCTAAATCTTTATTAAGCATAGGTACTCCAATTTAATTCCTTGCTAATTTCTCTTTTAAATAAAAAAGAGAACATTAAGCCTTTTCTAAAACGCACTTTAATGGATGATCATTATCCAGTGCATAACGTGCTACAAGATCTACTTTCGTTTCAGCTATATCAGCAGTATATGTGCCACAAAGCGCTTTTCCTTCATAATGAACGGTTAACATAATGTCGGTAGCTTCATCTGAATTTTTATGAAAAAACTTACACAGTACATCAATAACAAAATCCATTGGTGTATAATCATCATTAAGTAAAAAAACATGGTATTTCGGTGGTTTTTCTACTTCATCTTTTATTTCTTCTTCAATAAACTCATGGTTGTCAATTAACTCTTTCCAATTACTCATATCTTTATATTAGTCTCTGCTGATAACTTTTGCTGTAACTTATTTGTAAAAAAAAATGTTTTTTTTCTTTATTCACTTGACTAATCTTTTAATTTATCTACGATTCATTAAGTGGTTGTTTTTTAGCCACGTACTTAATTGTGTCTATGCTTCATTATATCTCTCTTTTTAAGGGGCTAAAATCAATTATAAAATTGATATATAGCAAGACATATAATACTAAAGGATATAGAGGAAGTAGAAGTATGGCTCACGGTACAGTTAAATGGTTTAATAACGCAAAAGGCTTTGGTTTTATTCGTCCTGATAGTGGTGGAGATGATATTTTCGCTCACTATTCAACTATTGAAATGGAGGGTTATCGCACACTTAAAGCTGGTCAAGATGTTAATTATGAACTAAATGATGGCCCTAAAGGACATCATGCTGCAAGTATAAAGCCCACTGACGAACAATTAGATTAATAAATAATTACCTATATCATTTTCTACAATATAAAATTTATTTATATTGTAGAAAATTTATAACAATAAAAAAGTTTTAATCTAACTCCTCTATTGCTATGCCAATTAAATATAAGCTATCGCATTCTTCATCAATACGGACAACTTTACCAAGTATATCAAGTGACTGTATTTGCTCAGAAGCAGAATTAAGCCTAACCTTTACATGAGTAGACATGGCAATAGGATGATCAATTTCAATAGCTACTCCTGTAGCGCTTAAGTCTCGACAAGTCGCTTTTATCTGACTATTGCTTTCATCATCAATTATGGTAACAACTACTTCAGTATTCAACATCATGCGATAGAAATTACGTTTATCATCAAAATTTATCATTTGTACCTCAATATAATCAAACTTAAAAACGACCATATCTAAATAATTTGGTCACATCCTCCTTTAACGTTTATGGCTAATTTACTTAGAGAATAACTATTTATACTGAGGTTGTGTCTTTGTGTCAAATGACAGTTATGTATAATCTAAGAAAAATCCTTTAAATGGTTAACTATTCTCTTTAAAGAAATAGGTTGTGCTGTACCTAAATTTTGGGAGAAAAGTGAAATTCTAAACTCTTCTATCATCCACTTAGTTAATAATATTTCTTGTGCTATTGGCTTATCTTTACGCTGCTGTGATAATACACTAGCGTATAAATCTGATGCCCTTTTTACTTCAATTAACTTTAATCTATCTTGGTTAGGGTCAATGGGTAACTTTTCTAATCGACGTAAAATACCTTTTAAATAACGTGTAATATCATCTAACTTTTCAAAACCTGAAGCGCTGACAAAACCTTTAAAAACTAAAGCTTCGCTTTGTTGTTTAATATCACTATGAGATTGAATTACATTAAGCGCTACATTACCTTTTAGCTTTCTAGCGATATCATGTCTTAAGCTTAATGTTTGCTCTACTTTAATTGCAGCCGTTAATACACAATCTGATATTTCAGCGCGTACATACTCACGAAGTAACTCAAAGCTTTTTTCATCTCGAGGTAAAATAGCCATTTTTTTAGTTAGCATGTACTCTTTAACTAAATAGACACACGCGCCTTGAATACAATCTTGCAATAAATCCGTAATGGAGCCAAAAGGATTAAAGTACAAACCTAGTTTAGCTTTATTAGGCATTTTTTCTTGTAAATATTTTAATGGTGATGGGATATTTAGAAGAATAAGTCGACTAATACCATTTAACATCGCTTGCTCGGCATGCTCTTCTTGCTCAAATAGTTCAATTGCAACACTACTTTTATGATCAACTAGCGCAGGAAAAGCCTTAATGGTCATATTTGCGACTTTTTTCTCATAACCTTGAGGTAATTTACCAAAATCCCATAAAGTCAATTTAGACTTCTCTATGCCCTTCTCTGCCACCTGCTTAATGGAAGCTTTTACTTTGCCTTGTAGTTGCGCTTTCAACTCATTAAGATCTCGCCCCTGCTTTAACAACTCCCCTTTTTCATTAACGACTTGAAAGTTCATTGTTAAATGTGCAGGTAACTCAACACCTTGCCAAACATCTTCAGGTAATCTAACACCGGTCATGCGCAGTAACTGTTTGGCCAGTGCATCCACTAAACTCTCTTGGTTTTTACTGGCATTAGCCATATTTTCTAAACACGCTTCTGCATAATTAGGCGCGGGAACAAAGTTACGTCGTAAAGCTTTGGGTAACGCCTTAATTAACGCCACAACCAAATCATAACGTAGAGCCGGAATAAGCCAATCGAATCCTTCATAATGACACTGATTCAGCAAGGCAACAGGAATAATAACACTGATGCCATCGTCAATATCCCCTGGACTAAAATGATAAGCTAACGGTAAAGTAAGATTATTTTGCTGCCATGTGTCGGGATATTCTTTTGCCGTCACATCATTTGATGATTTGTTAAGTAAGAAATCTTTAGTGAAATTAAGTAATTTTGCGTCTTGTTTTTTAGCTTTTTTCCACCAAGATAGAAAACTTCGTTGGCAAATAACAGTTTCTGGAACTTTACTTGAATAAAAATCAACAAGCTGTTGTTCGTCAATTAAAAAGTCTTTACGGCGAGCTTTTTGTTCAAGTACTTCAATACTTGCTATTAATGCTTGGTTTTCATCTAAAAATTTTTCTTTTATAAAACAATCACCATTAACCAATGCTTCACGGATAAATATTTCTCTACAAGTAATCGGCTCAATCGTATTAAAATTAATTTTTCTTTTTGTGACAATCGGTAAACCATAAAGGCTGACTTGTTCAAAGGCCATTACGGCCCCTTGCTTTTTCTCCCAATGAGGTTCGCTGTAACTGCGTTTTAATAAATGTTCAGCTAAAGGCTCTATCCAAGTAGGATCAATACGCGCATTCATTCGCGCAAATAAACGGCTGGTTTCAACCAATTCAGCTGACATTAACCACTTAGGTGGTTTCTTTGATAGCGATGAACCAGGAAAAACGAAGAACTTGCTTCCTCTCGCTCCTTTAAACTCTCTGTTTTCATCTTGTTGACCTAAATGGCTTAATAGACCAGACAACAAAGCTTGATGCACTGTCACTAAGCTACTAGGTAATGTTTGTTCTTTTTTATCTTGTTTTTTTTCTGCACCGGTGTCATTAATTGAAAACTGATAATCAACAGACGTTAATGATATTTTTTGCTCTTTTAACGTTAATTTAAGCTGGGTAAAAATATCTTGCCATTCACGTAGCCTTACATAAGACAAGTATTCGCGCTGACATAGTTTTCTAAAGTGATTTTGTGATAAATCATTTTTTTGCTCATTTACGTACTGCCATAAATTAAGCAAACTAACAAAGTCTGAATTTTTATCTTTAAAACGATTATGTTTTTCATCAGCCGCTTGCTGCTTTTCGTGTGGTCGTTCTCTTGGGTCTTGAATGCTTAGCGCACTCACAATAATAAGCACTTGCTCAATACAACCCAAATCAATTGCGGTTAACACCATTTTTGCAAGTCGAGGATCAATAGAGAATTTAGATAATAAACGTCCTGATTTAGTTAATTTTGTCCCTTCATTTTTTTGTGCTTTTGACTGTTTATTTTCATGAGCACCATTATCTATCGCAGCTAATTCTTCTAATAATTTAACACCATCGTTAATATTTCTATTATCAGGAGCTTCTACGAAAGGAAAGTCGCCGATCTCTCCCAAATCTAACGCTAACATTTGTAAAATAACGGTAGCTAAATTGGTACGCAATATTTCAGGATCGGTAAATTCAGGTCTACTTAAGTAATCTTCTTCGCTATACAGGCGTATACAAATACCTGATGATACACGCCCACAACGTCCTGAACGCTGATTAGCACTCGCTTGTGAAATAGGTTCTATAGGTAAACGTTGCACTTTAGTACGGTAACTATATCGTGATATACGGGCAGTACCCGGGTCAATCACATATTTAATACCAGGCACAGTTAAACTTGTTTCGGCAACGTTAGTCGCTAGTACAATATTACGACCTGAATGCGGTTTAAAAATAAGATTTTGTTCACTAACGGTTAAGCGTGAATAAAGGGGCAATATTTGTGTGTGTCGTAAATTCGCTTTGTTTAAGGCAGCAGCAGTATCTCGGATTTCTCGCTCACCATTTAAGAAAATTAATATATCGCCTAAGTTATCTGAAGCAAGTTGTGAAAACTCATCAACGGCATTTAAAATTCCACTAATAATATCGTTGCCATCATTCGTATTTTCATCTTGCTCGTTATCATCTGAGCCATTGTCATTTAATGGTCTATAACGCATTTCTACTGGATAAGTACGACCAGAGACCTCAATAATAGGTGCTGGTTTACCATTTTTATCGGCAAAATGATTAGCAAAGCGTTGCGGATCAATAGTCGCTGAAGTCACTATCACTTTTAAGTCAGGTCGCTTAATTAAAACTTGACGCAAATACCCTAAAATAAAATCAATATTTAAACTACGCTCATGCGCTTCATCAATAATAATAGTGTCATACTGGCGCAGTAAGCGATCTCTTTGCATTTCAGCTAACAAAATACCATCAGTCATTAATTTAATATAACTGTGTTGGCTCACTTGATCATTAAAGCGAACTTTATAACCCACCTGCTCACCAAGTTTAGTATTTAGTTCGTCGGCAATACGATTAGCAACAGTTCTAGCGGCTATACGTCTGGGCTGAGTATGACCAATTAAACCATCAATACCTCGTCCTAGTTCAAGGCAAATCTTAGGTATTTGTGTCGTTTTCCCTGAGCCTGTTTCACCTGCAATAATGACTACTTGGTTATCACGAATAGCACGAGATATTTGTTCTGCATTGTCGCTAATCGGCAGGCCTTCCGGATAAGTTATTTTTGGAAGGTTATTGATTTTTTGCTGTTTTTCTTTAATTGACTTTTCAATTGCTTGTACAGTCTTAGTAAACTGTTTAAGTTGCTGGTCAACTTTAGCTTTATCAGACTGAGACTCAAGTTGAGTCATTATTCTTTTGTGATTAATAATTTGTTGTTTCAAGCGGTGAAAATCAGATTTTTTCACTTGAGTTAACGCATCAAAAGAAGACTGTATATTCGGGGATTCACTTAGAGAAATGTTTGACGGCAAAATAGACTCAACTAATGTAACAAAAAAAAATGTAGAAAAGTCTATTTTATCAGTTATACCTAAACTACTTCAAGCTGGAGTTTCAGCCATTGTAATAAACTGCAGTCATATAAAAATGGATAACAAACCAAAACGATAGCTCACAATAATTATTGAGCTGCGTTTACTTTACCTGTTTTTAAATTTTCGCGTAAAATTTTATCAATAGAACGTAAAACATCATTACGGCAAATGGTCCCTAATAAGTTATTACTTTCATCAACAACAGGGTAAACTTTTGGCTTGTTTTGAACCATTAAACGCCCTAATTCAATTACACTGTCATAAGGCTTCATTGATAGGACATCTTTACGCATTAAGTCTGAAACATTAACGATATGCGCGTTGTGGTACATAGTTTCAAGCATTTTAGCAAGAACATCACTTTCAGATAAAAAGCCAATTAATTTACCATTATTATCAATAACAGGGCCACCTATTTGCTTTGTTTTCAAAAACCGTAATGATGCCTCTTCAACACCCATATCAGCAGTAAAAGTAACAGGATAGTGGTTCATATATTCTTCTATTTTTAACGACTCCATCATAACCCCTTATACATTAATCAAAAAAAGTTATACATTTATATTAGGATATATCCCTACTATTAATGTAGATAACTATTTTTAATAACACCAATTTTTCATAGATTTATCTTGGTTTTATTGTATAAAGTTTTATGATTTCAACTAAGAGCCGCTAAAAAATAGAAACAACGCTAATATGAAAATTTATTTTCTGTATATAACGTTGATGCTTTCAACCAAATCTCACCCACTTTTCCAGTACCTACCGCTACACCATCTAGCTTAGTGACCGGCGCAATTTCTTTTGATGAGCTAGTAATCCAAATTTCATCTGCAGCGCGCACTTCATCTAAAGTGACAATACGTTCTTGAACTGTCAATGTTCCATCTTTAGTCAATATATCAATGATTAAACGACGAGTAACACCCGGTAAAATTTGGTTATCTTGAATCGGCGTAGCAATAATTCCATCTTTTACGATGAAAATGTTTGATGCACTCGCTTCCGTTAATTCATTTTTGCTATTAAACAATAAAGTTTCTTGGCTGCCGGCATCAAAGCCTTCTTGAAAATGTAAAACATTCCCTAACAATGAAGTTGATTTTATATGGCAACGTTTCCAACGCAAATCTTCTGTACTTGTTAAGGCATATCCATTACCAACCGTATCCAAACAAGGCGTTTTAGGAACAGGAATTTCAAAAGCCATTGCAAATACAGTTGGAGATACGTTGGTAGGGAAAGCGTGAAAACGTTTAGTATCAGTACCACGGCTTACATGCAAATATAGCCCTAGAGGGCCACCACCATTGCTACTTGATAACTTGTCACATAAGGCTAACCACTGACTATCATCCCAATTTAACTCAATGCCAATAGCCTTTAAGCCATCATTCATTCTATCTATATGGGCTTGAAAGCCAACCATTTTGCCAAAGTACGATGGAATTACTTCATATATCCCATCACCAAATAAAAATCCACGATCTAAAGGGGAAATCTTGGCTTCTTCAATTGGCATATAATCGCCATTTAAAAATACTGTGCTCATTTTACTTTTCCTGATAATTTAAGTTTACTATTTAATTTTTCTTAACTGGCAGTTGGATAACCAATTAAGGATCTAATTCTTGCAATTAAGGCAATCCCTTCTGAAGCAGGAAGACTGTCTTCGGTTATTTCATTTCTGCGTGTTACACCATCAACACTGCCTAACTTTGAAATATATTTCAGAATCTGCTCTGGGCAGGTTTCATTCAATAAATCTTTTTTAGACCAAACACTTAAAAAGGCTAAAATACCATAAACGCCCCAATTTGATACATCACTTAATATCAATTCATCACACGTAGTCGCGGCAGGAACAATATCAAGTTTTGCTAATAGCTCTTTCACGTTCCCCATGCCTATTTCATTACCACCATCACCAATAGCAATCGTTGGACAATTTGCTTCTGTCATAAAGAAATCAAAAGACGCTGATTTAGCACTTATATCTTCACCACGCATATTATGGTAATTTCCATTTTCCGCAGCGCCAGGACATTCAATAGCTATAATAGCTTGAGGTTTATACTGTAAAAGTGCCGCTTTCGCTTCAGCTAAACCAGATTTTTTATCACCAACACTAATAACACAAACGTTATAATCATCTTTGAGTGCATTAGCCATTGGGTTACCACACACTAAAATAGGAGTGGCACCTAAAAGAGCCAACGCTTTATATAAAATTAAAGCCCCTACAGGGCCGTCTGTTTCAAACGTGTCCAAAACAGGAAATCCAGTACCTATAAGCACTGTACCTTCTATATTGCTCAAAGATTTAGCCGCACGTAAACAATAACCTGAAGTAACTTGTTGTTGTAAATCCTTCATACCGCGTAAATTTCGCTCAACAAGCATGCATTCAATTTGTTCACTAAGTGATGCTTCATTTTCTATATTCATGTTTCTTATACCAAGCTTGATCTAATTTTAATCACAAACATTGAGTTTTTTACGATTAAAATAACTTAAATTCAAATGAAAACAGTTATGTGCCTGTTCCATACTAATAGGCTCAAAGCGAACTTTATCGCCTTGTTTGAGTTGCCCTAACTTTGCAATATCAATGGATATAACAGCGCCAATTTTAGGATAGCCACCAATCGTTTGTCGGTCATTCAACAACACAATTGGCTGACCATCTGCTGGGATTTGAATAGCCCCCTGACAAATACCTTCAGATAAAATGCCTTCAATATCACCCGTAATTTTTTTACCGGTTAACCGATAACCCATTCGATCGAAACTTTTACTCACGCTATAGTCACTAGAGTAAAATAATCGTTGTTGAAAAGATGAAAAGTTTTTTTGTTGATAGCTTGGTATTGTGCGTAACACCACGTCATTAAAATATTTTGGCCTTAATAATTCAGGTAAAACCAAATTTGTTTTTCTCTGTTGGCTAGCACAAGGCAATATATTGTCTTTTTTAAGCTTTTCACCAACTAAACCACCAACACCTTCACGACATACCGTTGCAGTACTACCAAAACTTTCTTTGATAGTAAAACCACCAGCAACAGCCAAGTAACTTCGTATACCTTCGCTAGCAAACCCTAACTCAATAAGGTCGCCCGCTTTAATCGCGTAACTGCGCCATAAATCTTTGTTAGTATGATTAATTGACAGCGACATATTTGCACCAGTGACGGCAATAGTTGTATCAACTTGTGCAATAAGTGCTAAACCGCCAATACTAATTTCAATAGCCGTAGCATTTAATTCATTAGCACATAAGCGATTAGCCCATTGAAATGCCTGTAAATCTATTGGACCACCATTGGTTAATCCAATATTAAAAGACCCAAAACGCCCAGCATCTTGAATAAGGCTTAGCATGCCTGGCTCTTTCACTAAAAAACCTGTAGAAAAACTCATGATAGTTTGCCAAATCCTTCCGGTAATTCACCACCTAATGATAAAAACTCATTCTTATCAATTGACTTAAACCTTACTTTATCACCAACTTTAATTGGCATGATTGGAGTTGCCGTGACATCAAACATATCGACTGGGCATAAACCGACTATATTCCAGCCTCCTGGGGAGGTATTTGGATAAACAGCAGTTTGTTTATCAGCAATAGCAACAGCTCCTTTGGGCACTTTATTTCTTGGGGTACTTAAACGTGGTGAAGCAATTCTTTCATCAACTTCACCTAAATAAGCAAACCCAGGCGCAAAGCCGATAGCATACACGTGATAATCTTTAACTTGATGAATCTCGATTACTTGCTCAACACTTAATTTATTTCGTTGAGCAATAACGGTTAAATCAGGCCCTGATTCTTCAGAGTAATATACCGGTAGCTCAATAATAGAAGATTGCTCTACATCGCTATCAGTTGCTGAATTATCATCTAAACGTCGTAATAAAATTCTGAGTTTATTTCGCACCTGGTGATGATCGGTATGAAGTATATTAAATACCACTAACATCGATGCATAAGATGGAATTAAATCCACAATATCATCAGACAAGTCAACCTTCATTGCTTGACGAATCAATTGTTCAACGTGTTTTATTTTTGCCGACGTGTCATCGCTAACTTCATCAGAAAAATAAATAATTAACGCATTTTCACCTGCAATATTAATCGTTGGCATACTAAGCCCTTGTTCTTTTAACATTAACCAATGAGCTCCAGAATAGATTCAATCGCCTGTACGCCTTCAATATTGTCGCCATGAACACACAAGCTATCGGCATTTAGAGTTAAAATGTTGCCACTTACCGAGGTAACGCAACCTTGCTCTTTCAGTTGTTTCACTTGAGCAAGCATTTTTTCTTTATTATGAACAGCGCCAGGCTTAGTGCGAGCTAACAATTTACCGTCGTCGTCATAACAACGATCCGCAAAAGCTTCGCTCAATATATCAATATTATATTGTTTAGCCTCGGCTCTGTGTTCTTCAATTTTAGGTGTCGCTTGTAACATTAATTTTAAAGGACGATGATAACGACTTAATGCACATAAAATAGCATCTCTGACTTCTTTTTTTACCATCATGTCATTATATAAAGCACCGTGTGGCTTTACATATTCCAATTCAATTCCTATTGACTTAGCAACACCATCAATAGCTGCCACTTGATACATGACCAACGCTATCAATTCCTCAGTTGAGCAATTAATTGAACGTCGTCCAAAACCGACCAAGTCAGGGTATCCTGGATGTGCACCAACACTAACGTTGTTCTCTTTTGCTAATGCTAGTGTCTTTTGCATCACTAAAGGGTCACCCGCGTGAAAACCACAAGCAATATTAGCTTGATCGATATGCGGCATAACTTTCTCGTCAAGCCCCATGGTCCAGCTACCAAAACTTTCGCCTAAGTCACAATTCAATTTCATTATTTTTCCTTATTTCGCTAGTAATTTTAGCAAAACTTATAACACTGCTAATGTTGAATTGGCAATATCGGTTACTAACATTTTACCTGGACTATGGGTTATACAAAACGGAGGCTTAGTTTGTTCTAACACAAGCTGTGGTGTTACACCACAAGCCCAAAATACCGGCACTTCGTTTTCTTTAATAGTGACACTATCGCCATAATCAGGTTTATTAATATCATTAATACCAATAAGCTCAGGTTGACCAAAATGTATAGGTGCACCATGAACCGATGGAAAACGACTACATATTTGAATCGCTCTAATTGCATCTTTAGCTAACATTGGTCGCATACTTACCACTGTTTCACCGCTAAATCTTCCTGCAGTTTTGCAAGGTATATTAGTACGATACATAGGAACATTTTTATTTTCGCTGATATTGCGAATTTCAAGCCCATCAGCAATAAGTGCATCTTCAAAAGAAAAAGAACAACCCAAAACAAAAGTAACTAAATCATCGCGCCAAAGTTCTTTAATGTCAGTGAATTCTTGCTTAAATGTGCCATCAACAAATAAACGATAACCTGGGACATCAGAGCGAATATCAATATCTTTGCCCAAATCAGGTAAAAGATAATCTCCTGCATTTTCTGACATGCCAATTAATGGACAAGGCTTAGGGTTAAATTGACAAAATTGTAAAAAGTCATTCGCCCAATCTTTTGGCAAAATAACAATATTTCCTTGAACACAACCTTGAGCAAAGCCTGATGTGTTTTCTTTGAATTTATCATGACGAATTAATTGACGTAATTCATAAGCACTAAGCTGTGCTGAAGCGGGATCGTTAATATTTATAGACATGGATAATCACTTTATCTGACGAAAAATAAGAAGAATATTTTATAGGTTAATATTATTACTAATAAATAGGAGAAATACTACGATAATCATGTCGACTTCAGATATATTTTTAAACATGATGAATTGCTAAAATAGCATCATTTACAGTGAATAGACATATTTGTGACATTTTACATATTCAACGCTATACTGACCTTCTAATAATAGAATATTCCTTAAGATATTTAATATGTTAAAACTATTTATCCCACTGATTAGCTTGAGTTGTTTTTTCGCTATGTCGTATTCCTATGCACAATCATTTGAAACCCTATTAGATAGGTGTTTAATTAAAACGATTAAAAAAACAGACAAAAATAAAACGCTTCAACAAATTGAAGACTTTTGCGAAAAAAAAATAGTGAAAGAACAGCTAGGCAGTGAAGAGCTTGGCGCTATTTCTGAACGAATGATTAAAGAAAAAAAATCAGCGTTTGATCCCTATGTTATTACGCCACATAAAATGAACTATATTTTACCCGTAACTATCACAGATGGTATCAATAAAGAAGCCTACGCTGGTTATTCAAACTGGGAAGACGAACTGCGAGATGTTGAAACCAAGTTTCAACTAAGCATTAAAGTACCGTTAACCACCGGCAGTTTTTTAAATAGTGGAGATCAGCTTTTTTTTGGTTTTACTTTAGAGTCTTGGTGGCAATTATATACTCATAAAATTTCACGACCTTTTAGAGAAACTAACTACCAGCCAGAAATATTTTATTTTACACCTACCAGCTGGCACCCTTTTAAGACCAACACAGCCATGATGATCGGTTTTGAACATCAGTCAAATGGTCGTTCTATGCTGCTTTCAAGGAGCTGGAACAGAGTTTATGCCAACTTCCTTTTTGAAAAAAACAATCTCGCGGTATCATTTCGTACCTGGTATCGAATCCCCGAAGGTAGCCAAGCGACTACTATTGATAAGATTGGTGATGATAATCCTGATATCAATGAATATATGGGATATTTTGAATTAAGCACTGTGTATAAGTGGAACAATAAATATGAAGCATCGATGAAATTACGAGAAAGTTTCGCTCATCACCATGGAGCCATAGAACTTGGTATCACTTTTCCTTTATGGGGAAAATTAAAAGGTTATGCTCAATACTTCAATGGTTATGGAGAAAGCTTAATTGATTATAATCATAGACAACAACGCTTAGGTATTGGCTTTGCTTTAACAGACATCTTATAGAATTTACCGTTTAAATATACATCACCTTTTTTGTCAACAATATAAAATCAAGTCAAAGAGATGTTGGATAATAAAAGATTTAGCTAATATTTATTATCCAAATCGCCTCAAGCACACAGTATTACAAGCGATAAAGCGTTAATAGTTTTCGCGCTGAATTTAAAGCAATGCTCGTGGTATATGAATAGCACATTTAAAAGAAAAAGGATCACAACTATTCCTAACAGCCGATTATGGGCTAAATGTTGTCAACTTACATTCAACGCTACCACATCTAATGTGTAATTAATGTCATCCTTCATTGAACTATATTGCAAACCGTTAATGACTACTTATAGCACTTCACACATTGCAGACATAAGGAGTTAGCTTCAATCCTTGCTTTAGAGTAGATATTGTATCTATGTCCTAGCTACTATGAGTGACTTCCCTTATAAATTTCTTATAAATTTTTTTAAACTGCATCACCTTTGGCAACATAACAAGACTGTAGTATTACTCGTTTGTTATTAATTATTATTTTTATAGGTTTGAGTGAAAGAATTAAATAGTTTTACCTGTCTTATACCCCAAGTATGAGCGCTATTTATATAAAAAGTCTCATCTGTTTGATGTATTCAAATCTGTTGCATCTATTAAAAGCGTAAAATATAAATTATAAGAGGTAAATAATGGAATTCACGAATAAACGCACCATCCTAATTACAGCATCTTTATTGTTGGTATTGGCGATATCACAAACTATTTATTCTGCCCTTTACAGTGCTGAAATTAGTTTTTCAAGGCAGTTTTCATGGGGACTAGAAGCTCTAGTATTTACTTTACTTGCCGCCTTTGCGGGTTCTGCCATGGTTCAAGTAAAAAACTCTCAGCTAGGATGGTCAGCTATCGCGTTTAGCGCGGTACTTAACATAGTACAGGTGAGTATTGGCCTAACTTTGTTTTCAACGTTTGGAAAAGTAGCGGGTACTGTAGAAGGCGCACAACCTTTAATTGGTGGCGTGGTTTCTTTGTCATTCATGATTTACTACGCAGCTAAATTATTATTGGGATTAGCAGCACTTGTTTTTGGCCTGTCTTGTATAGCTAAAGGTGGCAAGGCGATAGGTACGCTTACGGCTTTGGCGGGTGTGGTTGCTATGTTTGCCAATGGTATTTTAATTACCTTTGGCCGTGATGGATTTCTTCCATCAGCTGTTGCTGGCGCTTCAGGCATGATCGCAACGTTACTTTTAGCAATATGCTTAATAGGCCTTTACCGTAAACAAGACTAAAGCTTAACACCTCACAAGTGATGTAACATTTTTGAATAAAGTATAAACATCGGCGCATACTAAACCGTTAATTCGCCGATGTTTTACGTTTAGAGCATTGACCTATTACAATAAGTGGCTTTTTCAAAGTCGCTCAAAATTACAATAAATACAATAACAATAAAGGACAGTCACTCAAATTTGAACAACACGGGGATTACAACTAATGTTTTTTAAGCGTTATAAGCGAGTGTCCCGTTAAATTTCCTATTGATCACTTATACCCAAAGAACTAAACCGCTCCGCGGTAATGGCGTACTTGGCTAGCTCTGTATTACCTTCTAATTTTCATATTCTTTTCTACTCTTAGTATTGAGGCATTTCGTCTCAATTAACGAGGAGTTTTAACATGATTTTTTCTACTTATTTTAATCCTGAGCTGAGCCAACGTTTCACTGAAGACATGGTTATCCGTAATCTTACAGCTAAAACACAAATAGATTATGTCCGAGCACTAAATCGTTTTTGTGAATATTTTAAACATTCACCTGAACATGCTACCCGTGACAATTTACGCGAGTTCCAATTGTTTTTAGTTAAAGACGGCGCAACAGGACCAACGATTAATAGCACCCTTTCTGGTTTAAGGTTTTTATATAATGTTACGTTAGATAAACCACAGCTACTCACCAAATTAACCACTGTTTCGGTCGCACGTAAGTTACCTATTATTTTAAGTCTAGAAGAGATAAAGCTGTTTCTTGCAAGCGCTGCTCACCCCAAATACCATGCTGCATTTTCTGTTGCTTATGGTGCGGGGCTTCGCGTTAGCGAAGTTGTTTCGCTTAAAGTCTCAGATATAGACAGTGAGCGTATGGTGCTTCGCGTTGAACAAGGTAAAGGAAGCCGAGATAGATACGCTATGTTATCTCCTGCGCTACTCGCGCATTTACGACAATGGTGGTTGTTTGCTAATAAACATGGGCAAATGCACCGTGAAGGTTGGTTGTTCCCAGGACTTAATCCAATTAATCATATGACGAGTCGTCAGCTTTCTAGAGTTTGTACAGCTACAGCCAATAATGCTGGTATTAATAAAAGGGTATCGATGCATACCTGACGTCACAGCTTTGCGACACATTTACTTGAAGCGCATGTTGATATACGTGTCATACAGGTATTGCTTGGGCATGCTAAATTAGGTACCACGGCTTTATATGCTCAGGTCGCAACAAGCTTATTACGCGAAGTTATCAGTCCACTTGATGCTTTAGAAAACAAGGATAAGACAAAAGATAAGGACAAGTCGTGAGTATTCACCATGACTCGTCCTCAATTAGAAATATCTGATATATTTCGACATCATGGTCAACAATGGCGTGAACACAATCAAGGACATATTAACCTCAGTCAATTGAAAATCATGTCAGCCATTGAAAATTGTCGAACAGAGGTGTTAGGTGGCCATCAACTTTATTGCCAATCATGTCATAAGACGCATATTTCTTATAACTCATGTCGTAATAGACATTGCCCAAAATGCCAAGCAAGCTCAGCAAAAAGATGGCTTGAAGCGAGACAAGCGCAACTACTACCTGTCGATTATTATCATTTGGTTTTTACCTTACCAAAAGAAATCGCAGACATAGCCTACTACAACAAGTCGATAATGTATGGTTTATTACTGAAAACTGCTGCACAAACGCTTCTAACGATAGGCGCTGATGAAAAGCGACTCGGCGCTAAATTAGGGGTTACTTTTGTCCTACATACATGGGGATCTGCGATGACTCATCATCCACATGTGCATGGTATTGTACCAGGCGGTGGTTTGTCTCTTGATGGGGAGAAATGGGTATCGAGTAAATCAGGCTTCTTCCTGCCTGTTCGTGTGTTATCTCGATTGTTTCGTCGACTATATCTTGAGAAATTAGCGCAAGCTTATCAACAAAACCAACTGGTATTCTTTGGTAAAAGTAAGCAGCTTGAAGATGAAGTGTCGTTTACGCAATGGCTTACGCCATTACGAAAAAAGGAATGGGTCGTTTATGCTAAAAGACCTTTTGCAGGGCCTAAAGCTGTTTTCGCTTACCTTGCTCGTTATACACACCGCGTAGCCATATCCAATAGTCGCTTGGTTAAAAGTGATGAAAAGGATGTCACGTTTCGTTGTAAAAACTATCGTGCTAAAGCGTCAAAGCGATACCGAACGATGACATTAAGCCATGGTGAATTTATACGGCGCTTTTTATTACATGCTTTACCTTCAGGGTTTCAACGTATTAGACATTATGGCTTGATTGCAAATACGACTTGTAAGAAGAATTTAACTAAAATTAAGGGCCTACTCAATGTAAAAGTGCCGGAAGTAACCACAAGGGAATTAGTTGAGGGTAAATCACTTCCACCTGCAAAAGGTATTGTATTTACCTGCCCAAAATGTAGTGGGCCAATGATTATTAGTGAGATTCTACTTTGTCAGTTGAAGCCTCGCGCACCACCAATCAAGCGTGTAAATTAGCAAATAGAAATAAGTGTTAATATTATCGAATGTTGATAAGGGATCGCTTTGCCAAAAACACCACAATAGCGAATATGGCGCTATACTTCATTGAGTTTTTACTCGTTAATAAGTCGCTTATGCCAACTAAAACCAAGCAACATCAAGCGTTAATTCAAAATTACCCAATAAAACCCTCAACCACGATATAGCAATCCCCATAGTAAGTGTTTGTGTCACGCGGTTTCGTTCTCTGGAGTTTGTTATACACCCGTCTGAGGAGTGAAGCTTGTGGATCTTATGGTGTTTTGTCGCGACTGGTATCTAACAAACCTAAACAATGCTGACCTTAGCTTTTGAGTTATTAACGGCAGTTAAGAGCTTAAATCAAACATTAAGATTTTTAAAAAAACGATCATATTCAGAATAGTGTTGCTTTCACCATTTGTACCAAAGATCATAGCTGTTATTTATATTCTATTTATCACGTTAATTTAAAGCCTATATAGTCATTATCTGCATTGAAATCGGGTGTTGTTTCATAGTTTAAAGACTAATTATTGGAAGACTCAGAAAAGCAGTACTTACTATAAATAAAAAGTTAAATTAATAGAAACTCACTTTGATTACGAACTCTAAAATGACAATGTTGTCATACTTGTTGCGATATCAATGCCTCAGGTGAGATACTTTCATTAGTTGCTTAAGGATATAACTTAATGAAGATACTGCTTGTTGAAGATGAACAAAAAATTGCTGACTTTATCTGTGAAGGCATGCGAACAAAAAATTTCACGATTACCCATTGTGCTGATGGTAATCAAGGCTATGAGAGCGCGAGTAAAAATACTTTCGATATTATCATTCTCGATATTATGCTTCCTGGTCGTGATGGCTTAGATATTCTTCGCTCTATTCGTCAAATGGGTATCGATACGCCTGTTATTCTTCTGACCGCTCGTAATGAACTTGGTGATCGTGTTAAGGGCTTAGAAATGGGCGCTGACGATTACTTAGCAAAACCTTTTTATGTAGAAGAGCTCAATGCCCGTATTCAGGCATTACTGAGACGACATGCCGGCACACAACAACATGTCATTGAAGTAGGTTCGTTGCAACTTGATTGCATTAACCGCAGCATCAATTGTCAGGGGCAATCTGTCGAGCTCACTAGTCGTGAATTTAGTCTGTTGGAATACTTAATGCGCTCGCCAAATAAAGTCTTAACGCGCGGACAATTATTGGAGCATGTTTGGGGCTATGATTTTGACCCCTGCACTAATGTTGTCGATGTGTGCATTAAACGTATTCGCCGTAAACTTACCTCACTGGAAAGTGCAGGGAAAATGGTTGGTGCCATTGAGTCAGTTCGTGGTACAGGTTACCGTTTAAGCCCACGTTAAGGTGATAAAATGAAGTTTCGTACGCGTATTTTTTCTATATCTATCTTAACGGTAAGTGCTGTGCTCGCGGTTATTGTTAGCTTAAGTTGGTCACGTATTATGAAAGTGGAGCTTGAGCAACTTGATGCCCGCCTTTGTATGGAAGAAAAGCGCATAATGGACTTTTATTTGCGTAAAGAACGTCGTGGAAATAATCCGTTGAGCACATTTCCCGTGGCAAGTAACGTAGCTAATGCTGATGACTGGCTTATTAATGATTTAACGCAGAAGTTGCGCATTAACTCTGCTAGTCAACTGATGTTATTCGTTGAATCAAATGAATCTGGCGTATTAACACAATCTGATGGTGTAGACGTTCAAGCAGTAATAAGTACATTAAACAGTGAGAGTGAAGAGCAATTTACCTCAGCGGATAGAAATGGGGCAACGGTGCTTTGTCATCTTGTTTTCTTTGAACATAATAAAAGCCAATGGCGAGCAAGTTTTTATCATACCGCCCAAGCACAAAGCTTTATTGCTGTTGACGTTTCCGCAACCACTAACCAACTAAAAAGTACTTTACGAGAGGCACTTATCGTTGTGATCCCTTTTTCTTTATTACTTTGTGTCCTTGGTGCATGGTTTATTACCAGTAATACTATACGACCGATAAACCGCTTACAAAAATCAATGAATATGGTGACAAAAAAAGACCTAAGCCACCGCTTGCCTGAGCATAAAGCAGATCAAGAGTTTAAAATATTAATTGCAGCATACAATACGATGCTAGAGCGACTTGAAGATAGTTTTCAACAAATTTCTCGCTTCACGGCTGATGCTGCTCATGAACTTAAAACGCCACTGACGGTGTTAAGAGGCAAACTTGAACAAGCCGTTATCAATGAAAACGTCGATCAATTAGATCTCAATGCCATTCTTGATGAAGTGGGACATCTGTCGGCCATTACACGAAAACTGTTACTGCTGTCGCAGGCCGATGCTGGTTCGATGGCGCTGCATCTCGAAGCGATAAATATAACCGACTTATTAGATGAGTTAACTGCCGATATGGAGCTGTTGTCAGATGAATTGGTACTGCATTGTGCGATTGAACAAGCCTTAATCATCCAAGGTGATGCTGTATTACTAAGGCAGCTGCTAAATAATGTGCTAGTTAACGTGATGCGCTACAGCCTTCATGAGAAAGGAGTCACTATTCAAGCTAAACAAAATGGCGGTCAAATAGACGTGCTTATCAGTAACTTTTGTCTGCCTATGTCAGATGCAGTGAGAGTTAGATTATTCGAACGTTTTTATCGTGGCGAGCCTGAGCATATGCAAGGACTATCGGGCAGCGGCCTTGGGTTAAGTCTAGCGCGAGAAATTACCCGAGCACATGATGGCGATCTCATTATTGAAACGAGCGATAAAGAGCTATTTACTCTGCGATTGTCGTTGCCGATAGCTAAATAATAAATTCGAAATGAGAAGTTAAATGACAACATTGTCATCCATAGCTAATGGCTAATCGTTAGAATTAGGGTAACTCATAAATGGTTACCTTAATTGCTAAAGAGATTGGTCATGAAAGTCAAAAAAATTGCTTCCCTTATTACTGTTGTATCAATAGCAAGCTTGATACTACTAATGTCAACTACAACCGATGAAGCCCTTAAGCTTTTTAGTTCTGCGTTTTTAGATAATCAAGTACTTCTCAAAGACAACCAGCTTTAAAGCTCTAGTTAAGCACCGTTATAAAATATATCTGTACAGAAATTGAGAGAGTCCCATGAAAAAAAACATTAAAAAGACCTTGCTATTAATCCTTTTTATCGCCGTTATCATCGCAGGTGCAGGCTACAAATATAGCTTGTCACAGCAGGTGCAAACGGTATTTATCACCGATATTGTTAAGCGAGGTAATATTGAGAGTGTGGTACTCACAAACGGTGTGTTATATCCGTCTAAATTGGTTAGTGTCGGTGCTCAAATTTCAGGGCTGATTGAAAAAATTGGTGTTCAGTTGGGCGATGAAATTAAGCAAGGTGATTTTATTGCTCAAATCGATAATTTGACCCAACAAAATGCTTTAAAAGAAGCCGAAGCTTTACTCAAGAGCATTGATGCTCAGTTACGGGCAAAACAAGCTCAAATTAAAGTGGCGACTGCTGAGTTTACGCGAAGTAAAAAGATGCTGGCGACTAGTGCGAGCTCACAATCGGACTATGACACTGCTGAATCTGTACTGGCAGTTTATCGAGCAGAGCTAGATCAATTAATTGCTGAGAAAGAGAAATCTATTATCAGTGTAGATAACGCTCAGGTTAATTTAGGTTACACCCTTATTGAGTCGCCTATCGATGGCACAGTCATCTATGTTTCGGTGGAAGAAGGTCAAACGGTCAATAACAATCAAGGTACACCAAGTATTATTGAGCTAGCACAACTTGATGTCATGACTATTAAGGCACAGGTTTCTGAAGCCGATATTATAAACGTTAGTGCCGGACAAAAAGTTTATTTTACTATTTTGGGTGCAACAGGCAAGAAATATTACGGTATTTTACGCGCCATTGAGCCAGGCCCAACATTACTTAGCGGTGACGATAGTTCGTTGAAAATTGGTGACGATGAAGCGATTTATTACAATGCCTTGTTTGATGTTGAAAACCCAGATAAGTTATTGCGCTTTGGCATGACGACACAAGTTTCTATTATTCTTGAAAAAGCAGAAGACGTCTTACTTGTACCTTCACAAGTGTTAGTTAAAAAAACTGGTCTAAAGGCTTCTTATCAAGTGCTAGTGAAAAATGGCGATCAAGCTGAATATCGAAATGTCGACGTTGGCATTAATAATAAAATATACGCACAGATATTATCAGGGTTGAACGAAGGTGATGAGATAGTGATTAGTCAGTCTTCAGGTCTTGACGGAACGGCTTCCTCTAATGCTATAGCCAGCTCAATAGCGGGATTATCAGGTGGCAGTTCACGTGGACAAGGCGGACCGGGTGCAGGTAGGGGGTTATAAATTATGACTAATGCACTGATCAAACTTGTTGATGTGAGCCGTAGTTTTACTGCGGGGGATAATGAACTTACGGTTTTAAAAAATATTAACTTGCAGATTAATCGTGGTGAAATGATAGCTATTATCGGCGCATCTGGTTCAGGAAAGTCGACACTAATGAACATTCTTGGCTGTCTGGATAAACCAAACAAAGGCAGTTATTTCATCAATGGACAAGATACTTCCACTATGGGAGAAGATGAACTTGCTGCATTACGACGTGAATACTTTGGTTTTATTTTTCAGCGCTATCATCTATTAAGTGATTTAAGTGCACTGGGCAATGTAGAAGTACCAGCATTGTATGCCAATGAAGATAAGCACTCTCGACAAGAAAAAGCGAAACAACTACTTACACGCCTTGGCTTAGGCGATCGTTTAGATCATAAACCAAACCAACTAAGTGGTGGTCAGCAGCAACGTGTTAGTGTCGCCAGAGCTTTAGTTAATGGTGGCGACGTTATTCTTGCCGATGAGCCAACTGGAGCATTAGATAGCACCAGTGGCGATGAGATGATGAAGTTGCTTCAGGAGCTACATAGCGATGGTCATACCATTATTTTGGTAACACACGATCCTAATATCGCAGAGTTTGCTGATCGCGTTATTGAGATAAAAGATGGAGAAATTATTAGCGATAAAGCTAATGTGAATAACCCTAGCAACATTGAACAAGAAACTTATAGAGTCGCTAATGAAGGCAAAGTAGTTGAAGGTAAACTCCCTGAAAGTACTAAGAAAAAAGCTAATAACAAAACTCGCGAGCGTATTAACTGGTCGCGTTATTTTGAAGCCTTGAAAATGGCTATTATTGCCATGTCCAATAACCGTTTGCGTACATTCCTTACCATGCTAGGGATCATCATTGGTATTGCTTCTGTTGTATCAGTAGTCGCTCTAGGCGCGGGATCGCAGCAACAAATCATGGATAATATTGCTTCAATGGGTACCAATACCATAGAGATAAAACCTGGAACAGGTCGTGGAGACCGTCGCTCTGGTCGGGTGCATTCACTCACGGCTGAGGATGCCAAGGCGCTTAAAACATTATCATTTGTCGATAGCGCTACGCCAACAGTTAGAGCGAATGTCGCTATTCGTTATTCCAGTGAAACCGTTACCGGCTCTGTTCAAGGTGTTGGCACTGATTATTTCCGTGTACGGGGTTATGACTTAGCAAAAGGACAATACTTTGGCGAAGACAGCATCGATGCACTAGAACAAGTTGCGGTAATTGACGTGAATACCGAACAAGCACTTTTTGCCGACGGTAATGCACTTGGTAATGTTATTTTTCTAGGCCGACTTCCCGTTCGCGTTATTGGCGTGACCAAGCCAATTGAAAGTATGTCTGGCAATAGTGATGAATTGAATGTTTGGTTACCTTATACCACCGTATCCGGACGAATATTCAGGCAAGACTATGTTGATGATATCACTGTAAGGGTTGACGAAAATGTATCAAGTGAGATGGCAGAACAAGGAATTATTAAGTTATTGACCATGCGGCATGATACGGTGGATTTTTTCACTATCAACACTGACACCATACGAAAAAGTATAGAAAAAACATCTGAGACCATGACGTTACTCATTTCTGCTATTGCGTTCATTTCTTTGTTAGTTGGTGGGATTGGCGTAATGAATATCATGTTGGTTTCAGTAACTGAGCGCACGAAGGAAATAGGTATACGCATAGCCGTTGGCGCTAGGCAGATGGATATTTTACGTCAATTTTTGATTGAAGCCGTATTGGTCTGTTTCTGTGGTGGCGCACTAGGTATAGGGCTAGCTTATTTGGCCGGGGTAATTTTTTCTTACTCAGGTAGTGAATTTCAAATGATATATTCTAGTACATCTATCATTGCCGCTTTTGCTTGCTCGACCCTCATTGGTATTCTATTTGGCTATCTTCCGGCCCGTAATGCGGCAAAACTTAACCCTATTGAGGCTCTGTCAAGGGATTAGGTGGAGTGTGATAATAGATAAGTGTTATAGCAATGCTGACTTTAATAGTTTTTTCAACTATTAAAGTCAAAGATAATTAGTTAGCTGCTCTATTCAACATAAATGCGGCATGTACAGGTTCACACAATAGTTTATGTCAGTAAGTGACTTTCTTGTCTATCAATATGACGACGGGTCAATGCTTTTGTGTACAAAAAACAGGTCAAAAAATTATTGATGCTAGTGTCTGCTATAGCCGGATCACTTGTCGTTAGATAGGCCAAGGCTAACGTCCGCTTTCGTATCCTAACTGGCTTTATGTTTTTTTGTTGTGTAAGGCCAGATACGTTAAAACAGTATCTTTTGTTTGTCTTTTCAACTTGAGATTTTATCACTATCAGAATAAAAATAAGTAAGGTACAATTTTATTTATTCGATTATCTAAGCTAAAAATGCCATCCTCAACAGTTAAACTAGCGCCATTAAAGTATTTATCTTCATATTCAATTGAAGTACAAGATCAAATCAGCACGATGATCGAAAAAGATACATTAGGTAATTTTCTACTTCAGAAACATCCTCAAACACATCATATTAACAACGATAAAATGCTTCGTGAATATGTCATGAATTTAAAGAATACTCATTTACGAAAGTCATCCCCATTAAGTAAAGTTATTTACGATAAAAAAATACATGTTGTAAATAATGCTTTGGGCTTGCATACATTTATTTCAAGAGTTCAGGGGAATAAGTTAAAAAGTAAAAATGAAATACGAATTAGCGATATTTTCAAAACGGCACCAGAGGTATTCTTAGAAATGATTGTTGTTCATGAGTTAGCTCACATCAGGATCAAGCCGCACGATAAAGCATTTTATCAATTGTGCCAACATATGCTGCCAGACTATCATCAGTTAGAATTTGAGATGCGTTTATATCTAACTCAACTCGAATTAAAAGGTCCTATTTACTAATTATCATCAATTAGAAAATTTCGCTAACAAAAGATGTTAGCTTTTGAGTCACTAACGATAAATAATTGCCCTGTGGATAGCCCCCTCCCTTAAGCTTTTAGTTTTTTTCTTCATGTATTAAGGAATTATATAGAAATAAACTCAACACCAATTCATAAAATTGAAATATAGTTTAATAAATTTGTCATTATTTCGACGCAAAAAATTCGCATTACTCAGTTACTCTTCTTTCGACTTAAAAAACTACTTAAATCGGAACTAAAAATGACAAGTAAAGTTATTAATCAACCTTTATTTAAACTAACAAAAATTTCTCTAGCGATGTTATGCGTTACATCAGTAAATGGTTATGCAGCACAGCAAGCTGAAAAAGAAATAGAAAAATCTTTGGAAGAAGTTGTGGTTGTTGCACAGAAACGCGCGCAATCAATTCAAGATGTACCTGTAACAATAACGGCTTATGATGGTGATTTTCTAGAAAGTATAGGCATTGGTGAGTTAGATGCATTGTCTGACATAACACCAGGGCTTGTAATTCAAGAGCAAAGCCCAAACAATCCAGGATTTGTTATTCGCGGCATAACCTCAGACAGTGGCTCTTCACAATCATCATCACGCGTTTCTGTATACTATAATGGCGTAGATGTTTCTCGTTCACGAGGCTCATACTTTGAACTATTTGATGTTGAAGGCATTGAAGTTGTAAAAGGGCCACAAGCAACCTTGTTTGGTACTGCCGCTTCTGTTGGTGCAATCAGTGTTGCTACTCGTAAACCTGAACAAGACTTTTCCGCACAAATTAAAGCCTCGGTTGGTAACTTTTCCGCTAAAAACTTAAGTGGTTTTGTTACCGGCGGTAGCAATCTAGTACAAGGTCGCTTTGCCTTTACTTCCCGTACTCGTGACGGTTTTATTGAAAATATAGCGGGTAATGATGATTCACAAAGTGCTGGCGGATTCGTTCAAGAAGACATGCATGCACTTGATCATGTTTCTTATCGTCCATCTCTACGCATTACCCCAAACAACGACGTAACGATTGATCTTGTATACACCTATGAAAAAAATGATGACTCTGGTACCTCATTTAAAAATGGTTTATACGCACCAACGGGTGGTGATACTAGCCCATACAGTTTTGTAGAATTATCAGGTTCACCACTTGCTAAAGACGTATTTGGTAAAGAAGATTTAGGGGTAGAACGTACCGTTAACGACCTAAACCTGACCGTTAACTGGGATGTAAACGATAACCTAACCGTTACTTCAATTACGGCGCAACGTAGCTTTGATTCGTTAGAAGTTTTCGACGGTGACGGAACACAAGCTTGGTTTCTAGAATTTGCAGAAGCCGCTGAAGGCGATCAATTTAGCCAAGAATTACGTGCTGTTTATACAGCGGGTGACTTCACGACTATTTTTGGTGCTAGCTACTTTGATGAAGACGGCAGCCAAGCAGTGCCATTTAGTACAGAAGAGTCGGTATTCTTAAATTGTCTTGGTTTATTAGGAAGTGACTTACCCTGTATTAATACAGATGGTAGTGTTAACGTATTAACTCCATATTTAACAGAAGGAGCCGCAACGCTACTTCCTTATTCGCTTGAATTTACTAACTATGGTGAAAATACTGCCTATTCAGCCTTTGCTGATGTTAGTTACCGTGCCACTAACGCATTAGAGCTAACCGCTGGTTTACGTTATGTAAAAGAAGAAAAACGCAGTGGTTATCAGTCAGACGCGCCAAATAGTATATTAACAGGCGCAGCATTATTCACCGTGGATACTGGTGGTGAAATTTTCTACGCAGAAGCCGATTATGACGACTGGTTACCACGCTTTAATGCATTATATGAAATTAATCCGACAACTAACGTATATGCAACTATTTCAAAAGGCAGACGTTCTGAAGTCTTAGAAGTTAGCTCAATGTCTACTGCACAAGGTGATGCTGCTATCTCGGTTAGCGAAGTACCTGCAGAAGTTATTTGGAACTACGAAACAGGGGTTAAAGGTAAAGCATTACAAAACCGCGTGGATTACTCTGTGGCAATGTTCTACCAAGAGTATTCAAACTTCCAAGTTACTTTACAAGATGAAGAAGGCGTTGCTTATTCCGCTGATGCTGGCTCTGCAACTAATCTTGGTTTTGAAGCCGAAATAAGAGCCTTACTTAGCGATGAATTTGAAGTATTTGCAAACACTGCTTTCCTTGATGCAGAAATTGATGATGACAGCAACAATGGCCAATTAGCCGGTAATACCTTTAGATTACAACCTGAATGGACATTCAGTACAGGTTTGTTCTACGGTACTGAAATATCAAACTCATTAAGCCTAACGAGTTCATTAATATACAGCTACCGTACAGAAGTATTCTTTGAACCTGAAAATGCCCCAATCTCCGGCTTAGACATCAGCCAAGAAGCATTTGGTTTAATGAGTGCTCGTGTTGGTATCGCGAGTAATTCAAATTGGTCTGTAAACTTATATGCTAACAACCTTCTTGATGAAGAATATTTAGTTGATGCGGGGAATACTGGTGGTGGATTTGGCAACCCTACTTTTGTAGCGGGTGCCCCTCGTATGTTTGGTGTTGAGTTCACAATGAACTTTGGTACTGCGGGCTTATAACTTATACCTTATAACCACTAGTAAACAGTAAACAACTTATAATCCCAAGAGATTAATTAAGCCACTTTTATTGTGGCTTTTTTATTGTCTACATTTCACTTCAGCTTGATTTCCTCTATATACTTACAAACTAAGCAAATAAAAAAGCGGTTACGCATTAACGTAACCGCCCTACTTTTATATTATCGTTACCTATCGTTCGAGCTACTTAATCCGTTTAGCGTAACTTATGCTTAGACGCTTAAGCTTTATAAATTCTTTGCGCTGGATTAACCATTGTGAATTGCTCTGACAAGATATTATCGACATAACGCCAGTCGGTTTTTATCGCTTGCTTGGTTAGCGTAACAAGCATATAGCCACGTTGTGACAAATCACAATACTCTAAATCATTGATCAATAAAGACAAGCCTTGAGCCATTTTTTGCGCTTGTGCTGTATCTATTGATAAATAGCTTTCCATACCTGGTGAGGTTACTCCAGGTGTTGCAAACTCAACACCAACAGCATTGCCTTTTACATCTTTTAATGTTCCATACCATGCATTGTGCGTATCACCCGCCACCACAATCAACTGCTTATTTAATGCCGAGACACTATTATACAGAGCTTCACGCTCTGCAGGATAACCATCCCACGCATCTAAATTGTATGGCATTAACGTGTTCACCCTAGCAAGCTGTTCAGCCGTCACTGTTTTGTTATTCAAAACATCTTGTTTTATTGCGCCGAGTTCAGCCACGACTCTAGGAATATCATTGCGATCTGCTTGTGAAAATATTTCTGTTGGCAACCACATTTTAGTCATTAGCACTTGTTGACCTAACACCTGCCATTTTGCTTTTGAATTACCAACGGCAGACGTTAACCAGTTTAATTGGGTTTTACCCAGTAATTTTCTTTTAGGGTCGTTAAGATCTTGCGCAAATTTAGCAATATCCATGGCTTTGCTGCTTTTATCTCGGTAATCGGCATAAGACAACTGTTTGTCTCTGGCGATAACACGCGTGTCTAACATGTGTAAGCTAAGTAGATTACCAAAATCGAAAGTTCTGTATATTTGTGGATTTTGCTCGCCCATTGGTGGACGAATAGGTAGCCATTCGTAATAGGCTTGAATTGCAGCAGCACGGCGTTTAAAAAAGTCACCTTCATTTGCACTGTGATTTTCTGCGCCACTTTTATAGGTGTCGTTACTGATTTCATGATCATCCCAAACCGCAATAAATGGCGCGGCTGCATGCAACGCTTGCAAACCTTTGTCGGTTTTATAAATGGCATAACGTTTACGATAATCACTTAAAGTAATTATTTCACCGCTGTTATCAGCAGCTAATTGCCGTCCTATTTTTTCTGCATTGTTCGTTGCATAACCGCCCATGGGGTATTCATAAATATAATCACCTAAATGTAAAACCACATCGAGATCTTCTTGCTTTGCTGCATCTGAATAAGCATTAAAATAACCTGCAGGATAGTTTGAACAAGACACAACGACCATTTTAATTTGCTCAACATTATCGATTGGTAATGTTTTACCACGGCCTACTGGGCTTAATGACGCTAAACCAACAAAACGATAAAAGTATTCGGTGTTAGGTTGTAAATCTTGCACATCTATTTTGATGGTAAAATCACGACGCTTATCTGTTTTTTCAGTACCGTTTCTAATAATGTTTTTAAACTCGGCATCACTGGCCAGTTCCCACGCAACGGTTGCGCTAGATTGCATGGTATCTTTTAATACTGAGACGCGCGTCCATATAATAAGCGCATTGTTTAGTGGATCTCCACTGGCAACGCCATGCTTAAATTCAACATTGCTTAACGATTCTTTCTGTAATGCTGCGCAGCCAGTTAACGAAGTAGATACGGCTAATGCAAGCACACTGCCAGCTGATAAGCCTGTGGTTAGTTTTAAAAATTTACGACGAGAGGTATTTGACATAATTTACTTAATAAGATGTTTAAACAGTAACCTCACACTTTACTGCTTAAATATTTCATTTTTATAAATAGAAAAAGAAGTTTCAATGACATTTATGTTGCAGAGTTATCATAATGTACAATTGCAAACACTAAGGATTCAAAGTGTAACCTTGTTGCTGTAACAAAGCATTAGCAGTCATGGCTGAAAGTGCCATATCAACACCTGGGTAAAGATCTGCAGTTTTAACATCGTAAAAAGCCGCTGACTGACCACATAAATAAATTTTTACATTGTTATCTAGCAAGCTTTGTAATAACGGTATATTTTTATTCTCACCAAGTTGCTTTGCCTCAACCGCTGCTGCATTTTGTACGTCAAGTGTTGCCTTACCGTGTACAACCAACGCCAAATCAATATTTTCAGGTTTAACACCGTTAGCTACGTGCATGTTAATAAATCGCGCTAAACTATCAAATTTACGATTAACCGTACCTGCATCTCCCGTTGTGGCGACATCGAATACAATCTTAAACTTTGTGTTTTTGGGTATTGCGACTGCTGTATCAACCGATGCAATTTTACCAAATTCTTTTATTTGAGTGCCTGGTTTAAATGCCTCACTGCCGGCAAACGAAGAACCAGCCGTACACATTAATACTACCGCCACTAAATATTTCGCCTTAGCCAAATCAATAAATTTCATTTCATTCACCTTTAAAATACGTTAAATATTATATTGATATAAAAAAGCAGCAATTACCATTCTTATCATTTAAATTTACAGAGTTTACGCGAAATTATAAGTTTTTAAATAAACGTCAATAGATTGATCTATCACAATATATTTACTGTTTGGTGAGAGCATGATTAGTTTAAGCAAAAAATCATACTTTCTGCACAACACTCGCTTATAAAAGGAACGCGTTATGTCTATAAAAATGAATTCCAAATTTGATATTCCAACAACTGCACCAGAGGGATTTGAACATGAACCTGATGCAACTAAAGACTTTTGGCATCACCAAAAATTAAATACCTTGCCACCTTGTGACTATATTTCTCCTTATTCTCGTCATAAGCCTTTACCTACTCCGGATGTAGAAAAACGTAAAGCTTGGATCATCGGTGGTGGAGTTGGTGGACTTGCCGCTGCATTTTATCTTATTCGTGACGGTCATATGCCAGGTAAAAACATTACCATTTTAGAAGAAATGGATGTTGCTGGCGGCTCTATGGATGGTTCTGGAGATCCAGAAAACGGCTACATAATTCGCGGTGGCCGTGAAATGACTTGGAACTACGATACCTTGTGGGATATATTCCAAGAAATACCTGCACTTGAACTACCAGAAGGTTATTCTGTACTTGACGAATATCGCCTCGTTAACGACAACGATCCTAATTACTCTAAAGCACGGTTAATTAAAACAAGCGGTGAGATTTTAGATGATAAGGACTTTGGACTAAGTAAGTCTCAACAGTGGGAAGTGCTCCGCCTCATACTAAAACGTAAAGACACATTAGACGACATCAGCATTGATGAGTATTTCAGTGAAGGTTTTTTAAAGACTAATTTTTGGTTTTTATTCCGCACTATGTTTGCCTTTAAAAACTGTCATAGCTTGTTAGAAATGAAACTGTATTTACATCGTTTCCTTGACGCTATTGATGGCTTTGGTGATATGTCTACTTTGGTGTTTCCTAAGTACAATCAATACGACACCTTTATTAAACCACTGCAAAAGTACTTACGTGATAAAGGCGTTACGTTTCAGTTTAATACTTGTGCACATGACCTTGATATCAATTTCACAGGCGATAAAAAAACAGTTACGGCTATCAAAACCGTTATTGATGGTAAAGAACAACAGATTGCAGTGGCACCACAAGATTTAGTCTTTGCTCTTAATGGCTCCATGACTGAACAAACTGCTTATGGTGATATGGACAGCGTTCCTGTTCTTACTTGTGAAAACGATGATCCCGGTAAAAATAGCGGTTGGGATTTATGGAAAAACTTAGCGGTAAAATCGCCTGTATTTGGTAAACCTGATAAGTTTTGTGGCAATGTTGAAAAGTCTATTTGGGAGTCAGCTACGCTAACATGTAAACCGTCACCGCTTATTGATAAATTACAAACTCTTGCGGTAAACGACCTTTATTCTGGCCGAGCTGCAACAGGTGGCATTATTACCGTTACGGATTCAAACTGGCTGTTAAGTGTTACTTGTAATCGCCAACCGCATTATCCAGAGCAACCTGACGACTTATTAGTGATATGGGTTTACGGCCTGCTTATGGATAAAAAAGGCAATCGAGTTAAAAAAAACATGAGTGAGTGTACTGGTAAAGAAATTCTTGAGGAGCTTTGTTTCCACCTTGGTATTGTCGACCAACTTGACGACGTTATTGCCAACACTAAAATTCGTACGGCATTAATGCCTTACATAACAGCTCAGTTTATGACTCGCGGTTCAGGCGACAGGCCAAAACCTGTGCCAGAAGGCTGTACTAATTTAGGCTTTGTTGGTCAGTTTGTCGAAACTCGCAACGACGTTATATTCACTATGGAAACATCCATTAGAAGTGCGCGTGTTGGCGTGTACAAGCTATTGAATATTCCTAAGCAAGTGCCAGATATTAGCCCAACGCAATATGATATTCGTAACATGATCAAAGGCGCAAGAGCACTTAACAGTGGTAAACCTTTCTTTGGAGAACGTTTATTACATCGCTTGTTGGATAAAACATATTTTGCTCACATCTTACCTCCACTGCCAGAGCCTGAAGAGAAAAAACAATGGCATTTTGAAGAAGAAATGAATGAACTGCTCGGTAAAGGTAATACGGTAATGCATAAGCTTGGTGGTTGGATAAGCTCACTCAGAGAAGGTTTTTCAACTAAAGATAAGTAACACTGCCAAAAGTAACTTATTGCTTTAATAATGTATTGATGTAGTAATTTATTACTACATCAATACAGCCTTCCATTTCTTTTGACAATGGAGGGTTATCAACTTTTAACTTGCGCAACATTTAACGGGTACATCATGGTATTTTTCAAAGTGACTGTAACTTGCATTAATAACATCAGCTTTGTTCGGAAAAATTTTATCAATTAGATTGAAGTAAACCTTTGTCAAATTCACGCTGATGAACAATACGATACAAAATAGGTAACACTAGCAATGTTAACAGCGTGGATGAAATAATACCGCCAATAACAACGGTAGCTAATGGGCGTTGTACCTCTGCCCCCGTACCAATATTTAATGCCATAGGAACAAAGCCTAATCCTGCAACTAACGCAGTCATCAATACCGGTCTTAATCTGAGCATAGCACCATCGATAATGCTTGAAATAAGCTCACCTCGCTCTTTAAATAAATCACGAATGAACATCAGCATCACCAAACCATTGAGTGTAGCTATACCAGAAAGTGCGATAAAACCAACACCAGCAGAAGTTGATAATGGCATATCACGTAACCACAAGGCTATAACACCACCAGTAAGGGCTAGCGGGATCCCTGAAAATATGATTAACGCATCCTTTAAACTGCCAAAAGCCATAACTAGCAAGCCTAAAATAATTGCTAAGGTTATCGGTATAACGAGGGTTAATCGTTCATTGGCTGATGCTAATTGCTCAAACGCACCACCATACTCAAGCCAATATCCCGACGGAATTTCTACATTACGCTGAATTTTTTGTTTAACATTCTTAACAAAAGTACCTAAATCAGTACCTCTCACATTGGCTGTTACCACAATACGGCGTTTACCATTTTCACGGCTAATTTGATTAGGAGCTGGAGCAATATTAAGATCAGCAACCTCTGATAAAGGCACAAACTGACCATTAGGTAAAACTATAGGTAACTCCCCTAATCGGTAAATATTATTTCTAACTTGCTCTGGTAATCTTACTACGATACTAAAACGACGATCACCTTCATAAATGGCGCCAGCATTTTCACCACCAATTGCCGTAGCTAAAGCCTGTTGTAATTGAGCAATATTAAGACCATAACGTGCAAGCTCTATACGTTTAGGTAAAATTGATAACATAGGTAAACCCGTCACTTGTTCAACCTGAATGTCACTTGCACCGTCAATTTTCTCAATCTCTTCCCTAATAGCATTAGCAGAGCGTAATAGTTGGTCTAAATCATCACCCACCACCTTAATTCCTAGATCAGCTCTAACCCCTGAAATCAATTCATTAAAGCGCATTTCAATAGGTTGCGTAAGTTCGAAATTATTACCCGGTTGTCCTGCGACAGCTTCAACAATGTGTGCCGATAATTCATCATAACTCAAGGTAGGATCTGGCCATTGGTTTCTTGGTGTATACATGACGTAAGTATCTGCAATATTGGGTGGCATTGGATCATTCGCTACTTCGGGTGTTCCTATTCGGGAAAATACATTTTTAACCTGAGGGAATTCTTGTATTTTAAGCTCTAATGCTTTTTGCATTTCAACTGACTGTTCAAGGCTTGTACCTGTGATACGAATTGCTTGTAACAATAAATCTTCTTCATTAAGTTGTGGAATAAACTCCGAGCCAAGCGTTGTTGCTAACCAAAAAGAAAAAGCAACTAAAGCCGCACAGCAAACTAATATTACCCATCTAAATTTCATCGCAATCATTAGCACAGGCTTATAAACTGATTTCGCCCCACTAATAATACGGCTTTCTTTTTCTTTAATTTTACCTGTCATAAATAACGCAACTGCAGCAGGTACTAAAGTAAGCGATAAAACAAGCGCGGCAATCAGTGCCATCATTACGGTTGCAGCCATTGGGTGAAACATTTTACCCTCAACCCCCGTCAAACTAAATAATGGAATATAAACGATGGTAATAATGAAAACACCAAATAAACTTGGCCTGATCACTTCATTGGTTGCTGAATAAACGACCTTTAACCGATCTTTTTTAGCAAGAATACCGCCGTTATTTCGTTGTGCATCACTTAGTCGCCTAATTGAATTTTCAACAATAATGACGGCACCATCGACAATCAAACCGAAGTCTAATGCGCCAAGGCTCATTAAGTTTGCCGACACACCGGCTTTCACCATACCAGTGATGGTGGCTAACATAGCAAGAGGAATAACTGCAGCAGTGATTAATGCCGCCCGAATATTACCCAGTAATAAAAATAATACAGCGACAACTAATAATGCTCCTTCAACCAAGTTCTTTTGTACTGTAAACATGGCTTTATCAACAAGGGTTGTTCGATCATATACCGCCTCAACGATAACGCCTTTAGGCAAAGATAACTTTATTTGTTCAAGTTTTCCTGCCACAGCTAGCGCAACAACACGAGAGTTTTCACCAACAAGCATCATCGCACTGCCTATAACGGTTTCTTCACCACTACGCGTTGCAGCACCTGTGCGTAATGACTTACCAATAGCAACATCCGCAATATCGACTATTTTAATTGGCGTACCGTCAACCAACTTAACAACAACCTGCTCTATGTCATTAACTGAGGTTAGTTGACCAGGTGATCGCACCATAAGTTGCTGACCATGTTGCTCAATATAACCTGCTCCACGGTTACTGTTGTTATTATTTAAGGCAGTATTAATGTCATTAAATGAAAGTGAAAACTCAAGCATTTTACTTGGTGTTGGCGTAATGTGATATTGCTTGTCATAGCCGCCAATGGTGTTAATTTCAGTTACACCGTCAACTAACGATAACTGAGGTTTAATGATCCAATCTTGTATTTCACGTAACGCTGTAGCATCAAATGGTGAGCCGTCTGCCTGTAAAGCATTGGCAGATGCTTCAACGCTATACATAAATATCTCGCCAAGCCCGGTAGAAATTGGGCCCATCTCAGGCGTTAATTCACTCGGCAGTTTATTTTTAAGTGCACTTAACTTTTCATTAATAAGACTACGAGCGAAATATAAATCAGTACCTTCATCGAAAATAATAGTAACTTGCGATAACCCATAGCGCGAAATAGATCGCGTATATGACAAAGCAGGAATTCCTCTAATTGCCGTTTCAATAGGTACAGTGATTCGCTGTTCAGTCTCCAATGGTGAATACCCAGGCGCACGCGTGTTAATTTGTACTTGGACATTAGTTATATCGGGTACAGCATCAATAGGAAGCTTTTGATAACTCCAGTAACCTATAGCAATAATAACTAAAATCATCGCCATCATTAACCCACGTCGCGCTATCGAAAAGCGCAATATTGATTCAATCATATTCTATTCTCCTTAATGAACATGCGCTGCACCTGCTTTACCTAAATCAGCTTTAAGTAGATAACTATTAATAACGGCATATTGCTCGCCTGCATCAATTCCGGCGAAAACTTCAGTTAATTCACCATCTGTTTGACCCAACGTTAACTCACGTTTTTCATAACCGCCTTTATTTCTTACAAAAACGACACGCTGACCTTCAATTTCTTGAATAGCTCGATTATCAACGGCGATAGTAACCTTCTCTTCGCTTGTTACTATGCTGCCAGTGAGCATTTTTCCTGGACTCCATAGGTTATTTGCATTATTTATAGGAACTATTGCGGTAATAAACGGCTGATTCTTATTGGCCAACAAATGTAATATTGTTGATTGGCTAGATTTGACTTGAGCGGCTTTTATTGAGAGCAAGTTTGAAAGTGGCTTTAAGGAGTGCATTGAAGAGTGTTTTGGAGATAAGATAGTGACTGCTTGCCCCTTTTTAACACTTACTTGCTGACTTGGAAAAATCTGAAACTTAGCCCACAACTGTGCATAATTCTCTATTGTGATTAATGTTTGTAACTCTGCTATTTCACCAGGATTAGCAAGTCGCTCTGCTACTACACCTGAAATAGGTGCGGTGATATTATATTTTTTTAAACTATCACTCGACTCAACTTCAACGAGAATATCGCCAGCGTTAACATTATCACCAACATCGACATTTACACGTGTAATTAAACCAGCAAAACGCGCTTTTACTTGGCTAATAGCATTAGGTTTTATTTCTGCCTTACCATAAACGGTTATACTTTTTTTTATTTGAGCACTATCGGCAATCAAATTTACGATGCCAGCTTCTCTTGCGTTATCGACTGAGATCTCAACATGCTCTTCATGTCCATGATCATCTTGATGCTCATTTTCATGTCCGTGTTCATCTGCATGTGGGCTTTCTTCTTCATCATGATTTGAATGTTTTTCTATACGCTTATGCTCATGACTATCATGCTCAGACATAGCAAAGGTGTTTTTACTTATCACAGCACTACTGATTGTTGCCATAGTTAATAAGAACATAAGTGTATATTTTGTAATTCTCTGGGTAATTGTCATGTAAAAGCCCTTAAAACTGGTCATTTAATTGTGATGTGAAATTATGCTGCGAAGCTGGTAATGGTTCAGCGATAAGCTGTTCTATTTCTATGCCATATCGTAGTGCAGCTGTAGCTGATTCAATAATTGCACGGCGTGCAAAAAGCAGTTCTTGTCTCGCACTTAAATAATCTAAATAGCTATAGCGACCACGTTGGTAGGCTATTTGGGTTTCTTTCAAGGCTTCTGTTAATGTAGGGATAATGCTATCTTTTAAATTTAATGCAGTAAAAATAGCTTGTTTTCTATTACTATAAGCTCGATATAATTGGTTATGTAACGCTAACAATTTCTCTTCCCTTTTGTAGTTAACTTCATCTCGTGCAGCTTGGGTTGATATAATGGCACCGGTATTCCGTTGAGATGAATACAAAGGCATACTAAAACCAGCGGTAAGCGCCGTATCATTAAGCGCTTGAATTTGCTTAATACCCACCGACCATTTTATGTCTGCACTTGACTCAGTCCGCGCTAAACGAAGTTGAGCATCTCTTAAACGCTCTTCTGCTGCATAAACTAAAATCTCAGGGTTTTGTTTAACCTTGTTATATAATTTTTCAAACGCTACATCTTTAGAAAACTGGAATAAGTTACCTTCAACGCTTTCAAACTCAGCTGTTGTTTCTTTCCACATCATTGCTAAAAAAACTTTTGCATAATCAAATTGTTGTTGCTCTGATGAAGTCACTAATCTTGCATTTCCTAGTGCAGCAAGTGCGCGTTTAATTTCTGCCTCTGGTGCAACCCCTGCTTTTGCACGTTTTTCTACTTCAGATAATGTTTCCTCAGCTAATGCCGTTGCTTCTTTAGCCAATGACAATCGCGCTTGTACCGCTAGAACATCAATATATCGGCGTGCAACTTCACTCAATAAATTTAAGGCCTTAATTTTGCGCATCGCAATCAGTTGAGAGTTACGACTATGACTAATACCTGCACGAGCAGAGCGTTTATCTCCCATCTCAACCACAGAAGAAAGAGATACCGTAAACTCAGTATTTTCAAAGGTACCTATACTGCCAGTACCGGCAAAGTTTTCCATTTCGAAACCGATTTCATAAGCAGGTTTTAAATGCTGACTTTGCAACTGACCTTCAATCGCACGTTGGCGAAATTCAAATACTTTAAGCGAAGGATTATCATTGAGTGTTTTTTTGATTGCTGAAGCTAACGTTAACGTGTTTAACACTACACTTTTATTTTGTTGAGTTTTGTTATCGCTATCAGCTAAAGAGAAAGGACTTAAAAAGCACAAGCTCATCATCAGTAGTTTCACAGGGGATAATTTAATCCTTAATGGGTCTTTTGATCGGTGTGACAATTTTGCAGCTTTACATGGCAAAAAAAACAAATAACACATTTACATATCCTACATTTTTATTGACGTAATTAAGGGGTTTTTTACTCTGTAGTACAAGGTGATAGAAGCCGCTACGTCAAATGATGCTGTAGCAGTTTTTATGAATTTATGTTGAATAAGCCCTTATTTTGGCTCATCATAAACCTTACTGTAGGTGTAAGGTCAAATGTTATGAAAATAAATCAACTGTCTAAGTTAACGAACGTACTCAGTAAGACAATTCGCTATTATGAAGAAATAGGATTACTGCCAAAACCATCACGTAATAGTAATGGTTATAGAGAATATAATTTAGCTGATGTAGACAACTTGATTTTTATCCGCAGGTGTAGAGAATTACAAATACCGCTTGAGCAAATAAAAGTATTAATAGCAGTACAATCAGATAAAACATCTTCTTGCCTTGAAGTAGATTTACTTATAGATCAGCAATTAAAGAAAGTTCGTCGTACGATAAGTGAATTAACGCTATTAGAAAAAACGCTTCATACCTTATCTACATCTTGCTCAAATAATATTATTGGTGAATGTGAAATATTGAAGAAATTAAACAAAGAATCTACTGAGCATTTATCAGAAACACCTTACTAAAAAACTCGTGATTCAAACACTAGCTACTAGAAAGACAATCCTTAAAAAACAATTAAAAGAAAATTAAAATCAAAGACTACAAGCATAACAACTTAATTTGATAACTGATTAATTTAATAGAAGTAGTGCAATAACGAATAAACCAACAAATATAAAAAAGGGCTCTTAATTTATAAGAGCCCTTTAAAAATATAAAGCAGTTATTAAATCGGCGTTAAAATCAGAGGTTATCTGGACCAACACGCACAACTAACTTACCAAAATTATCACCTTTTAATAAGCCGATAAATGCATTAACTGAATTTTCAAGTCCTTCAACCACTTGCTCTTTATATTTGATGTCACCAGCTATTAACCATTTAGCCATTTGTTCGCTAAATTCATTATAACGATGGCCATAGTCATCAAACACGATAAAGCCTTGCATTTTAATACGCTTAATTAACAATGTGCCCATTAATAATGACAATCTGTCAGGACCACTTGGTAATTCAGTCGCATTATATTGCGATATAAGGCCACATAAAGGGATACGGGCTGAGCTATTTAATAATGGCATAACAGCATCAAATACTTTTCCGCCAACATTCTCAAAGTAAACATCAATACCTGATGAACAAGCTGTCGCCAGTTGTTCAGCCAAATCATCTGAATAATGATCTAAACAAGCATCAAAGCCTAAGGTATCAACCGCATATTTACATTTAGTATCGCCACCGGCAATACCAATGACTTTACAGCCTTTCAATTTGGCTATTTGTCCAACTAAGCTTCCTACTGCACCTGTTGCTGCAGCAACCACAACAGTTTCGCCTGCTTTAGGTTGGCCAATATCAAGTAACCCCATATAGGCTGTTAACCCAGGCATACCTAAAACACCTAATGCATGCGATGGGCTGGCCATATTATTGTCAAGTTTAAGTAATTCACTGCCATTGATAACACTATAATCTTGCCAGCCACCAAAAGCGACAACCCAATCGCCTTTTTTATAATCAGCATGGTTTGACTCTTCTACTCGACAAACACTGCCACCAACCATTACTTCATTAATACCAACTGGCTCAGCATAAGACTTCGCATCATTCATGCGGCCACGCATGTATGGGTCTAATGAAAGAAACACGGTACGAAGCAATACTTCATCTGTTTTAGGTGTCGGCTTTTCACTCGTTACCAGGTTAAAATTTTCGCTTACTGGGGCACCAAAAGGTCTTGATGCCAAAAGCATTTGACGATTAATATCCGTTGTTTGAGTCATATTACTTCCTATTATCTTTATAGTGCTTGAGTTAAAATTTCACGGCTTATGTCTAACGTAATATCGCTATGTTCACCTAACGCTGTCATGCCGTGTTGTTCTAATCGCTCAACTAATAAATCAATATCTTTACTACCAAGTTCAACATCAGATAAACGTGTTGGCACTTGCATTTTTTCGAAAAACTCTTCAGTTAATTTTATTGCTTGGTCAATACGTGTGTTTTCATTACCTTCATTTACTCCCCATACGCGCGATGCATATTGTAGTAATTTTTCACGCTTTTGTTCTTTACAAACCTTCATCACGGCCGGTAACACAATAGATAATGTACGCGCATGATCAATACCAAAAGCACCGGTTAATTCGTGCCCAATCATATGTGTTGACCAATCTTGTGGTACACCCGCACCGATTAAGCCATTTAATGCCATGGTTGCAGACCACATAATATTGGCTCTGACTTCTAAATCATCTTTCGTTTCAGCTGCTAAAGCTTTAGGACCTTCTTCAATTAGCGTTTGCAACAAACCTTCACTAAAGCGATCTTGCACCTTACCATTAACACTGTAAGTTAAATACTGTTCAATTGTGTGAACAAAAGCATCAACAACACCATTACTAATTTGGCGATCTGATAATGACAAGGTTACTGTTGGATCTAATACTGCAAATAGTGGACGAACTAAAGGGCTAGCAAAAGGTAACTTATTGCCATCTCGTGTCACTACAGAGTTACCATTACTTTCTGAACCTGTTGCCGGTAATGTTAATATTGCGCCAAGCGGTAATGCTTTAGTGATAGTTGCTTGTTTCGCTAGAATATCCCAAGGATCATTTCCTTCAGTATCCCCTTCATATAATGCAGCTGCAGCAATAAATTTTGCGCCATCAACCACAGAGCCGCCACCTACCGCCAATAAATAATCAATTTTTTCTGCTTTAATGATATCTTGGGCTTTCATCAAGGTATCGTAGGTTGGGTTTGGTTCAATTCCTGAAAACTCAAACCAAGTATGATCAGTAAGCGCATTAACAACTTGTTGATATACGCCATTACCTTTAATTGAACCACCACCATAAACCACTAATACTCGTGCGTTTAAAGGAATTTCTTTTGAAATAACGTTGATTTGACCTTCGCCAAAGTTAATCTTTGTTGGATTTTGAAAATTAAAATTTAACATATGTTGTCCTGTATTTATCTCTAGCGAATTAGCTAAGTTAATTAGTTAAATAACTTAGCTAAACGAAGTAATTTATTTAAGCCGAAAGATGAGTCAGTAATTTCTCAGCAGCTAAAGCTGAACTAGCTGGGTTTTGCCCCGTAATAATTAGGCCATCTTGTACTGCAAAGGGATGAAAATCTTGTGCTTTTTGATATTCAGCGCCACGTTTAATCAGCTCATCTTCTAGTAAAAATGGCACAACATCTGTTAACTGTACGGCTTCTTCTTCGCTATTAGTGAAACCTGTTACAGCTTTGCCTTTTATAACAAAATTATCTGACGCATCTTTAACATTTAATAAAGCAGCACTTGCGTGACAAACGGTTGCAACGGCTTTACTTGCATTTAAAAAGTTTTCAATTAAGGTGATAGAGTCAGTATTATCAGTAAGATCCCATAATGGGCCATGGCCGCCAGGATAGAAAACACCATCAAAATCTGCTTCACTCACTGACGCTAATTTTACTGTTGTAGCAATTCTAGCTTGTGCTTCAAGATCAGCATCATAACGTTCTGTTGCTGCTGTTTGGAAATCGGCTAGCGTACTTGTTGGATCTATAGGTGCTTGTCCCCCTAAAGGTGTAGCTAGCGTAACTTCAACACCGGCATCGATAAAAGCATAATAAGGAGCTGCAAATTCTTCAACCCAAAAACCTGTTTTATTACCTGTGTTTCCTAGTTCATCGTGCGAAGTAAGTACCATCAATATTTTCTTAGTCATTATCATTTATCCTTTTATCTATATATCCATAGAAGTATGTATATATCTTGTGATTGTTTATTTATTTTCAATAGAGCTAGTATATGCTCAATCATACAAGTGAACAATGCAGATAAAATTAACTACTTTGTATTAATAATTGATACAATGATGAGTGTTTTATCAAAAATTGTATCGGGTGGCTTTATGGATATCTCGTTTGAACAACTCAAGAGTATGGTTGTATTTGCACAAGTTATTGAACAAGGAAGTTTAAGTGCTGCGGCAAAACACCTAGGCTTATCCCGAGCAGTGGTCAGTTATCATTTAAAAAAGCTTGAAGCACAACTAGAAGTGAAATTACTTAACCGCTCTACCCGATCTATTAACCTTACCGAAGCAGGCCAAGGATATTATGAACGCTGTCGTATAATTTCTGAACAAGCGAGTGCAGCTAATCAACAAATAGAGAATTTTAAAAATGAGCCTATTGGGCTACTTAAAATAACGTGTCCGGTTAATATTGGTTTACAAACCGTTGTACCTGCACTAAATGAATTTAAAAAAATCTATCCTAAAATATCACTTGATGTAATGCTAACAGATGAAGTTGTTAACATTATGAAAGAAGGCATTGATTTAGCTATTCGTGGTGCGCCTTTACTTGATTCTGGTTTGCAAGCAAGTAAATTAGCCACATTACAAACGTGTTTGTGTGGTGCTCCTGAGTATTTCCTTCAGTATGGCCGACCCAAAAGTCCTGCCGACTTAAGCAATCATCAATGGATCATATACAAATTAACATCAGGTGTCGTTACACTAACTAAAGGTAGTCGTTCATTCAGCATTACGACAAAAGGCAGCATTAGTACCAATAATGCTGCTGCACGAACTTCTTTCGTTGCAGCAGGACATGGTTTAGGGCGCATACCTACTTATGATGCGTTACCAAAAATAAAAGCAGGCACGTTAGAAACAGTGCTTGATGATTACAAACTTAGCGATATTAATGTGTATGGCGTATTTCCTCCAGGCACAGCAAATTCTAAAAAGCTCAGGTTACTGCTTAATTATTTAAAAGAATATTTTACAAGTCAAATAAGTATAACAACAGTCTAAAAGTATACTTCCTTATGGATAGCACCAGACAATACTTAAAATGATTAAGTATTGTCTGGTAATATTCCTTCAATACCATTAAACGAGTTTAATATGTTTCTAATGCGCTCTGAAAATACGCTGGTGTTTAATTGAGGAACTCGCGCTAAGTCCACTTGATAGTTTTCTTTACGCCAATCTTTTTCAAAATCTGACTTTTCCGCTGATTTGTGAAGTTCACGAGTATTAGCTGATATTTTAGCAATCGCTTTTATATCATTTTCTTGGCTAAAACGGGCAACGCGAGAAAACATAAAGTTTTCGTCTACATGCCTATCACTTAATCGAATTAGCTCTGCCATTAATTGATAACAAACATCATTAAAGGTAAGTTTATTAATGATTAACACAATAAGTTGATCATGCTCTATTTCATCTAAGTGACTTGAAGGCTCAAGACATACTTTTAATTCAAGTATCCAATATTTTTCATGTCGGTTTTCAATATTCATCACCTGAAAATTAGCTTTTTCATAGCGCAAATTATCCAACTCTTGTTGTAGTTCTAACCATGAAATCTCAGTATCTTTACTTCTAATTTCTTGAGTATTAATCAACATAGTCACATCATGATGACAATTTAATGGTGTTGTAGTTTTATTAAACGCTTTTAAACGAAATAGCTCTCGTACTTCATGCTCTCTCACCTTTTTTATCGCAAGAAAAGCGGTTTGTATTATTTCAGCACTGGGTAATTTAGGCTCTACCCGCCATTTTCGCCCATACATTATTTTAAGGTTTTTATCTTTTACTGCTGAAACGCCATTACTTAATCTTTGATTATTATGAAGAATAGAACGACTTTCATAATGATTACCTTTGTAGTTATCGGCGCCGATAATACCAACTTGTATATAAATCCCTTGATTATCTTCTGAAACAAATATGGGGTATCTATCGCAATAACTTATTTTTAAAATAAGCTCTTCCACACTCGCTAACGTGTGTCGATATTTAAGATAATGCTGTGGTATGCAAAAACTGCCATTATCAAGTTGTGCTTTGGGCGCATTTTCAGCAGAAAACTCACCATTAAATAATTGAATGATTTTCATATAGGTAACTCAGTTCGACTTGTCATTGTTTTTATCGCAATTAATAGGTAATACGTTTTAACTCCTAACCTAGACCACAAAATTAAAATAATTTATTCATCAAAATAAAATTATTTTAATAAAACCGTTAATAACGCAATAATATAAGCTTAAAAAGAAAGATTAATGACAAAAGACTTACCTAGCCCAAAAGTGACATAAAAAATAAAACCCATGTATTTCATGGGTTTTATTTTACGCATAATAAATGAATTCGATACTATTCTAATAGCAAAATGAATTTAGCCATAACTAAATTAATTGATTAGTAAGTAAAAATAATGAAAGTCATGCCCAAGGTTACATTATTTCTCTTGCTTTTCTCTTTGTTGATTGGAAGTAAAAAGTGAAAGTAAACCATCAGCTATAATACCTCGCCATGCAAAATAATCATGTCCTGCACTGTATTCTTGATGGGTAACGTCATACCCTTTTGCCAGTAAAACATCACGTAAATGGCGATTAGTCTCTAAAATTCCATCACCAACGCCACGAGAGTTTTCAAATAAACCTGCGCTTAAGAATAAACGAACTGCTTTTTTATCCATAGCTATGACTTCAGAAGCTACAAAATGTTTATCATTTTCAGTCTGAGCTTTGGGACTCCACCAAAATGACCCTGACATAGAGATAACATTGCCAAATATCTCAGGATGACGTAATGCTATCGTCGTTGCTGCTAATCCACCATAACTAGAGCCAGCAATAACCGTTTTTTCTTTTGGTATTATAATTGGTAACCTCTGCTTTATTTGAGGAATAAGTTCATTAGCCAAAACATCAGCAAATATGCTATTAGCTGGCAATTCACGAGCACGAGCTTCACGATCAGGATTACTGATAAAAACGGTAATAACAGGAGGAATAGCACCTTCTGCCATTAAATTATCGAGTATTGTTGGCAAGTTGACCAATTCTATGTAAGCCTGCGCATCAAAAATATATAGCAGTACAGCATCCTTTTTATTTTTCTTAGTCATTAGAGGAGAATAAATAGTTATCTCGCGAGTATTCGCTAAGGTACTGCTCGTAAAATAAAATTGAGAAAATGTCCCTTTTGGCTTTATTTCTGTTGAATCGATCATAGGGTTTTTAGGCGCACCTTCAAGAGTGATAGTTGATTTCGTACTAAACTTGTCAAAACCCGAAGATGACCAGGGGTAATGGTTGTACGGATCAACCTGAGCCACAGCTTTTATAGCAACTCGACGAGCAAAACCAGTTAGTGGTGGTTGCGGCACATCAGGGGCTATTTGATAAGATAAATGAGTATTGTCAGGTACAATAAAACTTTTATACCAGGTATCAGAATTAGCAAGCCTTTGTAGGGACTCATGATTGTTAGAAGGCGCCCCAATCAATTTAACGTTGTTATAATCACCTCTGGCGAGAAAAGTCATCACTGTGCCCTCTGAAGTTTCTTCAACAAGCGGCGTACCTAATTTTTCTACCGCTAGCCAAAAATCATGGGTAGACCCCCCTTTTTTCAATACGTTATTTAGTGCTGATATTTTTGGACTTGATAACGTATCTTGCTTATCGGGTGTTTGATCTTTTAAACTGATACGATTCTCAAGAACAATTTGATAACTGCCAGAGCCAGATAAACGCCATGTTTCATCACAATTTTCAGCTACCGAGTAAAAAGAGTGTTTACCACTTTTATGATCAATTAAACGACGAGATATATTTCCTTCTGAATTAATTACATCAATTGTCAGTGTGTTATTACCATTAGAAACAAATCCCGTAAGGTAATCACCCTTCTGACAAGAAACCTTTATTGCCACTGAAGACTGCTTCTGTTTTAAATTATCTGCTTCAATAGCATTATTACTGAAGGATCCATTCAAAGGAGTGCCAACCTCTAAAGTAATCATCTCTGAGCTAAAAGCAGTAGATGGTGTAAAATATATTAACCCACTAACGCCGAACAAAAGCCAACACATTTTCTTAAGATAAAAACTCATTATTTTCATTTATTTTCCTTACGTTCTAAATTTATAATCGCCAAGCATCTAAATTCACAGTGTTTTTTTATAAATCATATCAAGAATAAATAATAACTTATTTATTTATTAAATGCTATTAACAATCATTCTTATTTAGGTTAAGATCTTCGCCGCTTAATAATTACAATAAATATTGGGTTAGGCAATATCTCCCTGTTTATCCTTTGCTGCTCTCAATATTTATTTTCAAATAATATGGAATACTAAATGAAAACTAATAGCTTACAGTTTAAAAAAAGCAAAGTAGCTGTGGTGTGCGCCACAGTTTTATCTGTAAATAGTTATTCAGCGATAGCAGCTGATGAACTTGATAAAAAAATAGAAGTCATTAGCGTTGTAGGTCATAAACTTACAGAGCTTAGTGAAGAAAATAATGGTGGAGCCCTAGGTAACAGATCACTACTAGAGACCCCTTTTTCGGTAGATGTTATTTCACTAGAAGATTTGGAAATTCGCCAAGTAAACACACTAGATAGTTTATTTAGTCGAGAAGCTTCTGTCTCTGTTGATGGTAGTGCTTACAGTGCCTTCGGTGATACGCTGCGTGTACGTGGTTTAAAGTTAGATTACACCCAGAGTTTTAAAGTAAATGGCATGTCTGTTAATAGTTTTAGTGGTGAATTACCCTATGAAGCTTTTGAGCAAGTAACCCTTATAAAAGGTGCTACGGGTTTTATGTATGGTATGGCAGCACCTGGTGGAGTCGTTAATTACGTCACTAAAAAAGCAAAAGAAGAAGCAGTAAGCTTTGATTTCGGCATGCGTAGCGATAGTGTATTTAGCGGACATATTGATGCTAGTACACGTATGGGTGATAACGATGAATATGGATTAAGAGTTAATTTAGTTAAAGAAACCGGAGATACCTATTTAAATGGCGGATCTATCGACCGCGATACTGCTTCATTAGCTTTTGATGCCCAATTAACAGACTCCCTCTTTTGGACTGTAGATATTATCTATAATGATCGTTTAATTGAAAATTCATGGACTCAGCTCAGTAATAGTTTAGATAGTACGGACTCTTTACCTAAACCGATTAACGGTACTGAAAACATAGCTGTTGATGGTACTTTTGATCAATACGAAAACTTAATTGCGCTTACAAGCTTAAAATGGGAAATTAATGATGATTGGGTTGCTCGTCTCGATTATGACCATTCTAAAAATGAAACTCGGTGGGTTAAACATTTATCATCATTACTCAATAGCGCTGGAGATATTGAAATTGGGTTATATGAACAGTATTTCGATGTTGAATATGACCAAGTTCAAGGCTTACTTACAGGCCAAGTTAACACTGGCAGCATTACTCATAATTTAGTGATTGGTGCATCTTACCAAGAAGCAACCACTTATAGAAATGATGGTGGTATCTATGGACGTAAGGTAACTAGAGGCTATGCTACTAATAACCTATTTAACCCCGTTGACATACCTAGTTATAGTGCAGATCTTGAAAAAGACATTCAAATGGCTTGGGTAGATACACAGAGCTCTATTTTTATCAGTGATTTTATATCTATTACTGATAAATGGGAGGCTTTAGTAGGGGTAAGGTCAAATAATATTGAACATACACCAAGTGATTATTTCTCTGCTTACCATGATGATTATAGTGATTCTGCTGTAAGTCCCACAGCTGCATTAATATATAAGCCTGACACAAATACTTCTTACTATGTTAGTTATGTAGAGTCTTTTGAAGGGCAAACATCATTTGTGGGCGAAACCTATGCGAATGCCGATGAACTACTACCTCCTTTAGAAAGTTTACAATATGAATTAGGTCTTAAAACAGCAGGAGAAGGATGGTCTGTCACCTCAGCCCTTTTTCGTATTGAACGGGGTGCGACACTTGTTACAGATGATAATTACCTAGTTCAAGACGGGATAAGCCTTTATCAAGGATTAGAGTTCAGCGGCGCATTAGAGATCTCAGAAAACTTATCACTGTATGGTGATTTTATGTTGTTAAGTGCTGAATATGATAAAACAAACACACAAATAGAAGGTAATGATGTAGCTGGTTCACCGAAGCAACAGGTCACTTTACAGTCTAACTACAATGTCGCCTCAATTCCTGGTTTAACAGTTAATCTAGGGGGGAAATATCATGGTGTAACTACAGTAGATTCCAATAATAATTGGGAGTTACCTGCTTATACTATATTTTACGGTGGCGCTAGTTATACGACAAAAATCGCAGGACAAGCCTTTACCGTTATTGGCACTGTCGACAATTTACTTGATAAAGAATACTGGGCAAATAGTGACTCATATGGTGGTCTAAGAATTGGAGAACCTCGCACTTTTGCTGTCAAAGTAAAAATGGATTTCTAACATCCTTACTTGTACAAGCGTAAATTATTTATACGCTGATAATTCAACTTTAAAAAAGAGTCGTTAATGTCTCTTTGGTACTATGGATATCCGTTAAAGGCTCTCTTTATCGGATTTCATATTCTACAAATAACCAATGTAATCGCTAATAATTATTTGTCATAGGTTGAATAGCATCCATACACTTCATTTCAATTAACATTGAGAATTTATAATATGTGGCAATTTTTGGCACTCAGTTTCACCTTTATTGGGGTATTTATCGTCTATTCCACCAATAAAAACCAACGTTTTACTCATAAACCTTTATCAAGAAATTGGCGAATAACCGGTTATGTTTTTTGGATTTTAGCGCTTATTTCATGGCTTCAAATATATGCATTCTCTGCTGCATTCTTCGTATGGTTTTTTATACTTTCAACTGGTTTAGTTTGTATTCCTTTCATTAGCTTATTTATTAACACTAATAAAAATAGAAATAAAGGAGCGTCCTCGTGAGTAGATTAACCGCTGAACAAAAAATCCAACCTCATTGGTGGTTAAAAACTTTTGCGGGCGTTATATTCGGTTTTTTCTTGGCGTATGGTTTTGTTGCTATTTTTGCATGGTTTGGACCTGGCGGTCTTGATGCTACAGCTAAAGGGCAATTTAATATGTGGATCGTTTCACCCATTGCATTATTCGTATTATCTTTCACTTATTTATTTAAAACAGCGGCTAAAGCAGTGATATATCTGTTAGCTGCGAACATAATAGTTTACGGCTTATTTTTTCTTTTAAGGTGGTTTTCATGAGAGTTCGTGGCGATATACTTCGAACATACCAATCTATTCATACATGGACAGGTATTATTGCGGGTTTAGTGTTATTTATTGGTTTTTATGCTGGCTCGCTTACCATGTTTGAAGATGAAATAAGTCAGTGGGCAACACCTTCGAATCACCAGCTTGCACAAGTACCAACAGAACAACTAGATACTTTAATATCTAAAGCTTTATCTACCTCTGAAAAAGCAAAAGAAAGCTTTACAATAAACCTAGATGAACAATCATCGCCAATGACTTGGTACGAAAATAAAGCGGGACGTGGTCTTTCTTTAGATAGTGTTATGGTGCATGCAACATTATCGGAACAAGGTGAGTTAATTACTCACGCCCAGCCAACTAACGAATTAGGCGACTTAATTGATATGCTACACCGCACTGCGGGTATTGCAGGAAAAGTAGGTCGTGGGAATCTTGGTGTATTGGTGCTAGGAGTCGCCTCTGTACTGTACTTTTTAGCTTTAGTTTCAGGTATTATTATTTTACTACCAACATTAACAAAGACTTTTTTTGCGATCAGAAAAAATAAAGGTGCAAATCGTTTTTGGCTTGATAGCCACAACCTTGTTGGTGTTGTTAGCCTCCCCTTCCACTTACTTATTGCTTGGTCTGTTATTGTTTTTTCATTCCACGATATATTTTATGATGGATTAGACTTAATTTACCCCGACAAACCAGCAATTGAAAAAGTGAAATCTGCGCCGGTAAAAAACTCCGCTGATGAACTACCATCTATTTTAAGCTATATAGAGAAGATAGATGAACTCACTGACGGCTACAGCATTAAATCTATGGCATTTTCTCGTTTATCAACAGAGCGTGCTTCCGTTGGTATTTCGGTTGTAAATTACAATGAGATGATGCGTAATAATACTGGCGATTATATCTATATGAACCCCTACACTCTAGAGATAAAGGGCGGCAGTATAGCAATGAATGACGATGATTATTATGTTGATTATGTTGCGAGCTTCTTTTCATTACACTTTGGTGGTTTTGGTGGTGAAATTGGCCGTTGGTTATACTTTATTATGGGTCTATTAGGCGCATTTTTATTTTACAGTGGTAATTTATTGTGGTTAGAAAAACGAAGAAAAAAACAAGCAGTACAAAGTAAATCAAATCGTTTTATGGCAAATCTTACTGTGGGAATATGTCTAGGCTCAATACTCGCGGTAGTTGCCACGTTTTTAGCAAGTAAATGGTTATACTTAGGTAACGTGAAAATTAACAATGCATACCTCAATTGTTACTATTTAGTATTTTTCGTTGCATTAATTTATAGTTTTATTTTAGGGGCAGCAAAGAGTGCTATTCACATACAAAAAGCCATATATATAGGTTGTATAGGTATTCCACTAACAACATTAATTACAATAACAATGCCAAATTTAGCGTTATGGGATGCAACTAATACGACTAATCTAGCCATTGATATTGTCGCACTTATATTTGCCGGTATATTTTATTATGGGGCTTTAAAAACTAAAAACCGCGCGTATTATGGAGAGCGTAATAGTATTTGGGCATTATAATAATCCATTAAACATATATTAATGTGCCATCATTGCCTTCTACCTAGGATAGTTAACTAAAGAGTAGAAGGCTAAGCTTATTATGCTAGGCTCAGTTAATAATAAGTAATTTAGATCAGTAGATAATCAAATGATCTTGATTAATAAAATATACTCATCGCATTAGTTACCAACGGCTAAACAAGACAAATGAGAACCGTTATCAAATGACGTTGACATATTATAATGTTTTCTTTAATCTTGCGCCCTATTCCTATTAAAAACGATTAAAGAGACTGACTTTGTATTGTCAGAATTATGTTATGCCAAAAATAACCAACATCAGAAAAAAAATCCTGTTGACCTTTGCTAGCTTGTTACTTATTTCATCTTCTCTTGTACAGGCGAATGAAGAAGTAAATGTGTATTCTTATCGCCAAGCATTTTTAGTTAAACCTCTATTCGACAAGTTCACTGAAAACACCGGTATCAAAGTAAACGTTATTTTCGCTAAAACAGGTATGGCAGAACGTCTTGAACGTGAAGGTAAATATAGCCCCGCAGATGTATTATTAACGACGGACATTAGTCGACTTATTGAATTACATGATCGTAACTTATTACAAGCCAATAATGCTGAAGTGTTACTTGATATTATTCCTAGTCAATACAGAGCAAAAGACAATACCTGGTTTGCATTAACAACTCGTGTACGTAATATTTATTCTGCTAAACGTTTAGGCACACTAGACATTAATTATGAAGACTTAGCCGATAGTAAATATCAAGGTAGAATTTGTACACGCAGTGGTAAACACGCTTATAACATCGCGCTTGTTTCCTCTATGATTGCTGAGCACGGTAGCGCTGAAACACTTGTTTGGCTAGAAAAATTTAAAGCAAATTTAGCACGTAAACCGCAAGGTAATGATCGTGGTCAAGTGCAAGCTATTCATCAGAACTTATGTGATATTTCGCTAGGTAATAGTTATTACTTCGGTAGAATGTTATCAGATGAGAAACAAAAGGTATGGGCTGAAGCGGTAAACATTAACTTTCCTAATCAAAGTAACCGTGGCGCTCATGTGAATATATCAGGTATGGGTATGGCAAAATTTTCCCCTAATAATGATAATGCTAAAAAATTAATGGCCTTTTTAGTATCGAAAGAAGCACAACAACTTTATGCGGAAACAAATGTAGAATATCCAGTGAGAGTTGATGTAATGCCTTCTGAATTAGTTGCTTCATGGGGTAAGTTTAAAGCCGATGACTTACCATTAGAGACTATTGCAAAATATAGAAAAGAAGCGCTTAAATTAATTGATCAAGCTAAGTTTGATTTATAAAATGAAATAGTTCTTCCTTGATAAATCCATTAAAAAATAATCTCTGGCGAACGGCTTGTTGGTTAATTGCATTAATACTAGTAACCCCTATAGTAGTTATGTTGTTAGCAAGTATAAGTTCGTCGAGTGATTTATTCTCTCATCTCTGGCAAACTGTTTTGCCAGATTATATTGCCAATACACTAATACTTGGTGTGTTGGTGGTTTGTCTTACGTTAGTTTTTGGTACCTTTAGTGCTGCATTTATTGTTCATACCAATATAGTAGGTAAACGTTTTCTACGATGGCTGCTTTTATTACCGATGGCAATGCCCGGCTATTTAGTTGCTTATCTTTATACCGACGTTTTTGACTATGCAGGACCAGTTCAACGAACATTACGTAGTTGGTTTAATTGGCAATCACCAAATGATTATTGGTTTTTTGATATACGTACTTTACCCGGCGCTGCCGTTGTTCTCGCATTAGTATTATTTCCTTATGTTTATATGTTGGCGCGAACAGCATTTGAACAACAAGATCAAAACTTATTAAGAGCCGGACGACTATTAGGTTTGTCATCCAAACAAAGTTTTTTTAAAGTTGCCCTACCTTTGGCGCGCCCCGCTATAGCAGTCGCTGCCAGTTTAGTTCTAATGGAAACATTAGCTGATTTTGCTACGGTGAATTATTTTGCTGTTAATACACTTACGACAGCAATATACGATACCTGGTTAGGATATGGCGACTTAGCCGCAGCAAATGCGTTGGCAAGTATATTAATGTTGCTGATATTCTTTGTAGTTATAGCAGAGCAGCGTGCAAGAGCTGGACAAGGTCATCAATCAAATAGACCTAATAAGCATATAGAAGTGATTAAATTATCTTTTATGCAACAATGCTTTATTGGTGCCTTTTGTTGGGTTTTAGTGTTAGCTGGCTTCCTACTACCTTTCGTTTTACTGATTATCATGGCACTTGAATACAGTGATATGAATCAGCTAATAGCGTTGTTATCGCCAAGTATCAACAGTATTGAAGTATCATTTTATGCTGCAACTATTGCAACTTGCTTAGCTTTACTATTAGGTTTATATCGTAGGCTTAGTCAAGATAAATGGCGTATGCTCCCATTAAGTTTCGCTGGTTTCGGTTACGCTATTCCTGGTACAGTCTTGGCAATGGTATTACTCGCGACTTTTGGCCCATTAGATCACATGATTAATGAAGTCGCCGATTATTTAGGGCTAGACTCACCAGGATTACTATTGTCAGGCACTATTTTTGCTGTCGTTTTTGCTTTTGTGGTTCGTTTTGCCGCTATTGCTAATGGCACAATATCAAGTGGTATTGAACAAATACCGAGATCTGTCGATTTTGCCCCAGCAAGTTTAGGTGCAGGCTTAGGTAAGATGTTAAGAAAAATACATATTCCTATCCTAAAACCGTCTATTTTAGTGGCATGGTTATTAGTGTTTGTTGAATCGATGAAAGAGCTGCCAGCCGTTTTACTGTTAAGGCCTTTTAACTTTGAAACGCTGAGTATTCAAATTTATCAATTAATATCTGATGAAATGCTAGAGCAAGGTGCGCTGGGTGCTATTTTAATCGTTCTTCTGGGATTACTCCCTATTGTTTGGCTTAATAAAGAAAGGAAATAACATAAATGAACAGTAATGAATTATTAAGCATCAAACAACTTTCGGTGAAATTACAGAATAAAACCATCTTATCTGATACTAATTTAGTCTTAAATTTTGGCGAAATTCTTGGTCTGGTAGGTCCTAGCGGTTGTGGTAAAACAACATTACTTAATACCATCGCTGGCTTTAATGAACTGAGCACAGGTGAATTAAACATAAACAGTAGTACGCAAACTACAGCTCATATACTTACGATTAGCCCATCTAAGAACATACCACCAGAACATCGTAATATTGGCATGATATTTCAAGATTATGCGTTATTTCCTCACTTATCGGTTAGGAAAAACATCTACTTTGGTATTGATAAATTACCTAAAAGTGAACAAGAAGCACGCACAGCTGATCTACTTCATTTACTTAAGCTGACCGGTTTAGAATCAAGATATCCTCATCAGCTATCGGGCGGCCAGCAGCAAAGGGTTGCTATTGCACGAGCATTGGCCCTTCAGCCTAAATTATTATTACTAGACGAGCCTTTTTCAAATATTGATGCCCGTTTACGTAATGAATTAATGTTAGAAATGCGCCAGCTTTTAAAGCAACTAAAAATGAGTGCTATCTTTGTTACACATAACAAAGATGAAGTATTTACTTTTGCAGATAAAATAGCGGTAATGCACGAAGGAAGAATTTTACAAACAGGCAGTCCAGCTTCAGTATGCCAGTCGCCGAGTAGTTGGCAGGTTGCTGACTTTTTACAGTTAGGTAGTTGGATACCCGTAAAGGCCAAAGGTAATGAATACCAAACAGCCATCGGCAGTTTTTCGTCAACCAATTCAGTAACTCCAAACACGAATAATGAAGCCAATAAAATAAGTTCGCAAACTTTACAGTTTTTGTTAAAACCGCAAGCTATTGAGTATTGTGCAAATGAAATGGGTAATGTGACAGTAGACAATATTACCGTTACTGAACAAGGGTTTCGCTATTTACTCAGTAGCCTTGAAAGTGATTCATCATTAGCTTTTAAACAACTGAGTTTTTATAGTGATATTTTGCTGGATTTAGGTCAAAAAATAGCAATAAAAATTAAGCCCCATGCATATCAAATATATCAATAAAGTAACAAATCAGTCATTAGTCAGTCATTAAATAATATTATTTACCATCGCTATATTAGCAAGATCAGCAGATGTATTCGCATTCAGTTTACTTTTAATTTGCGTATTATAATTACAAATAGTTTTATAACTTAAACAAAGCTCGCTAGCGACATTATGAGCGTTTAAACCTTTTGAAAGTAAGCGGAACACGTCAAATTCACGTGGCGATAAAAGCTTAAGTTTATGTTTTGGTTTTTTAGTTTCGGTTAAGCGAATATCATTTACTTCCGGCATTAAACCTTGTTCAATATAGCGTTTACCGCTAGCGATAACGGCAACCGCCTGCGCTAATACTTCAGCAGCACTATTCTTACTTACATAGCCACTTGCACCTGCTTCTAATGCGCGTTCAATATAAACTTTTTCGTCATGAATACTATAAACTAAAATAAGTACATTAGGATAATGCTTACAAAGACGACGAATAGCTTCTAAACCACCAATACCTGGCATTGACAAGTCCATCACAACCACATCAGGCTGAAAGCGTTCATACTCTTTAACGGCAAGTTCACCGCGTTCAATATCTACAATATCACCAATATAAGGTTGAGAGGCAAGCAGCATTCTAAACCCTGCCCTAACAACCATATGGTCATCAACTAATAGAACTTTTATTTTTTTTGTTTCCATTACTTTTCCTCCCAATAAGGTAATTCCACAACAACATTTACACCAGTATTTAATACAGACTCGAATGTAAATTTTCCACCTAAGTTTTCAGCCCGCTCACGCATGCCTAACAAACCAAAGCCTGGAGAATTTAGTTGCTTTCCTTGACCATTGTCCGATACGGTAATCATGACTTTATCACCACGTTTAACGACTAAAATAACAACTTTTGTTGCATTTGCATGTCGAACAACATTAGTTAAGCACTCCTGAACAATTCGGTAGACATGAATAGTAATATCGTGACTTAAATGATCTAAAGCTTGGTCATAATCTAAATCGAACTGAACCTCACTACTTCGTCTTTGCCATTCTCTAACCAGCTCAGATAACGTTGCACCTAAACCAAGCTCTGATAAACTTAATGGGTGTAATGTTCTCATCATAGACCGAACGACCACAGATAAATGGTTACAAATATCAACAATTGAACTGGTGACTACTTTTACATTTGTTTGAGGCTGTTGACATGTGATCGCCATTGCCTTGATTGCCGTTAACGATTGCCCCATTTCATCATGTAACTCTCGAGACATATTTTGTCTTTCAGTTTCTTGAATTTGCATAGTGTGGCGAGCCAAGGCTTGGTTCTTTTCTTGAGCGGCTTTAAGCGCTGATGACATACCATTAATTTCTAGCGCTATTGCATCAAATTCACTAATTTTGAAGTGAGGAAGAACATGATCAAAATGCCCTTTTTCAACTTGGCGAAGCCCAGATAAAATAGCTTTAACCGCGTCCAACATTGCGTTAAAAACCAGGTTAACTGTCAAGAACATAATAAAAAGCATCAACACAATAGACCAAAAAAAAGACTTTGTTTCTTCCCAAGCTTCGTTTATTTCATCCATTGGGTTCGCGGTAATAACAATGGCTTTGATAGAGCCATCCGCAATTTTAATATCATAATTATGAATAAAAAAATCGACCATAACAGACTTAACAAACCAACGAGGTGTCGACTTTTCCTCACTATTTAAATCATCATCTAGATTGGTAGCATTTGTGCTTGTTAATTGATTTTCATTCTTTTTAATAGATATATTTAAATGTCTTACTGGTTGCATTGTGGCAACCTTGTCTAACCATGCGTCTTTCTCTTCACTAGTAGAAGAGGTCTGGTTAAGGCCAAATTCAATCATTTGTACCGCTAAATTAATCGAAGAATTTACCTCTCGCTCTACTGAACTTCTTGCCTGCCAAACAGCAATAATTGCACTGAAAATTAAAATCAACAATACTGACGCAATTATTCTCACATTGATCAGGGCACGTATACTCATTTGTAGAATTCCAATAATGAGGTGAATAAGATAAAAAATGCACGAGTTAATTGAACTATAAGTGCTAAAAATATCAAAAATTTAAGAGACAACACCCCTAAAATTTTTTTCTTAAGTTTGTTCTATATAATCAATCATACGCATCATATTTAATATAGGCACTGTACGTTCGAATTATATTTCTCATACTTTTGCACTACACTCGAAATGACAATATCAGTGATGAGAATATAATCGGTGAGATGATTAATTAGGTAATTAGGTAATTAGGTAATTAGGTAATTAGGTAATTAGGTATTAAGATAATAACAAGGAGATATAAACAGGATATACCAATTATTAAGATGAAGGAGTCGTAATTAAAGAAAGCAATAATTGATAGTTTACTGCTTTAGATGGTGCTAAGGGGCTTTTGGAATGATTTATTACCAAGTAAAAGCGACTCTCCTACTTGGTAAGATAATAACGAGAAAAAGCTAACACTAATAAAGCGTAAGGTAATTAAACGAATAACTCTCTATGTAGCTTCTCAACAACACTATTCGCATCTTGCTCATTCACTAAAAAGCATAAGTTATTAGCACTAGCACCATGACAAATTAAACGAACACTGGTGTCATTAATCGTTTGAAAAATACGCTGTCCTATTCCTTTTGCGCAATCCAAACCATTACCAATAACAGCAACTAATGAAAGGCCGTGTTCAACAGTTACTTCACAAAGTTGCTCTAATTCTTCTACTACAGCTGATGTTATTAACGCTTGCGTAGAGCCACTTGGGTTATCAAACGTTAAGGCAACACTAATCTCACTAGTGGTGATCAAGTCGACACTCAATTCGTGTTTAGCCAAAATACCAAATACTTGTGCTAAAAAACCACTCGCGTGTAACATAGCCGGGCTTTTAACCGTGACTAATGTTTGTTCTCGTCTTAAGGCGATTGACCGATAGGTAGGATTAGAAGCAACCGATTTTTTGATTTGTGTTCCACCTTTTTCTGGCTCTTTACTTGATCCAACAAAAACAGGGATATTCTGACGCATTGCTGGAATTAAGGTAGCTGGATGTAATATTTTAGCGCCAAAAGTTGCCATTTCTGCTGCTTCGCCAAAGCTAATTTCTTTAATTGCACGCGCCTGATCGGTTATACGAGGATCGGTGGTAAAGATCCCAACAACATCAGTCCATACGGATAAATTACCCGCATGAAGTGCTTCAGCCAATAAAGCCGCACTATAATCAGAGCCACCACGACCTAAGGTTGTTGTTTCACCTAAACCATCTTGACCAATAAAGCCTTGTGTTACTAACACTTGTTGAGCCAATTTAGGCGCTAAAATCTCGGTACATGCTAAGCTTAATTGCTCTATATCTACTACGGCTTTACCGTATAAACTATTAGTTTTCATTACCTGCTGTACATTAAAGTAAGCACCGTTTACATCAATAGACTGTAATACTTGCGCAAATATACGTGAGCTTAACTGCTCACCAAATGACAGAATGGCATCACCTTGCTTAACACTATGCTGCTGAGATTGTTTTAACGCATGCGTTGCTAGCTCTTCAAGTAACCCTTTTATTTCAGTATTTAAAGCTTGCTCAACATCTTTTGCCAAATGCTGAGTAATATTTAGCTGAATAGCTTGGATTTTTTCAATAATATCGGCTTGTTCTTCAAGCAATAAATTTGCTTGGCTTAAGCGTACTAAATAGTTGGTAACGCCAGCACTAGCAGATACAACCACTAAGCGATTACTACTGTCATTTTTAATAATGTGAGCGCAACGCAACATAGCAGGAAAGTCAGCAACGCTTGTTCCGCCAAATTTTGCAACGGTGAGGGATAAATTTTCTTTTGATGAACTTGGGTGTACCATGGGTAATCTTCCTAAATACAATAATTTACATTAGCGAATAATAATCACTAATTAAAACAGGAAGAGCATGACTGAACAGTTCGATAGGCTAGCATATTGTAAATAGGCATAGAGCATAGTAACTTTTTCAGCCAGAAGCTCTCCACCTTAGTCTATACAGACACTAAAATCAGGTGACAGTCCTAAGGATTCAGCCTTAGTGACCGAACATAAACAGCCACAGTGTTTATGTTCTCGGCGATAATCTCCTTCAATAACGTATGTTGGAATGTGGTTCCTAATACTTCTCAGTATAACGTTATCTATCTAGTTATCGCTCCTCTTCTGGTGTTGTAAACACCACTTAAATTAAAAGTGTTTCAACAACTGCCCTATTAGACATTAATTAAGTATGAATTGCAATAGACTTTTAGACGGCTATAAATAACAGAGTTTGAGGGTGTAATCATTATATTAAATCGCCATTATGCATAGAGCGTATTTTTAATTAACTAAATAGACCTGAACAATAGATGAACCTTAAGAATCAATTCCACATACAAATAAAATGTAAATACAGCAAAAATTAAGCTCAACAATTGTATTGCATTGTGTGCATAACTTTTCCCTATTTTACAATCACATTTGTTATAGTCTAACTATAAACATGTCTTACTACCTTATGTAGAGCCTAATGGATTTATTTTTACTAAAAAAAGTTATTTCAGCTGCTATTATGCCAATTAATTTAGTGTTAATTTTATTAATATTATCTCTCCTGTATTATCGAAAACGCCCCAAAAGAAGCGTTAAGTGCTTAGTCTCTGCCGGCTTACTATTAGTTTTATCTTCTCTGCCAGTAATTTCAGATCAGTTAATGGTAAATATTGAAAATAATTATGAAAGCTTTACTCACTCGAGTAAACCTGTTGACTATATTATAGTGCTAGGAGGTTGGCATGTTGCTAATGATGCCTTACCCGTAACTAGCCAACTTAATACAAACTCATTAGAAAGATTGGTTGAAGTATTAAGGATTTATCAATTACATCCAGAAGCAACGATTATCACGTCAGGTTATTATATTAAGGATCAGTTATCTCATGCTCAAACAATGAAGCAATCTTTAGTTCTTTTAGGTGTACCTGCCAATAAAATCATGGCAGAAAATTTTCCTAAAGATACTGAAGAAGAAGCGCAATTAATTGGTCCTAGAGTACAAGGACATAATGTTGTATTAGTAACCAATGCAAGTCATATGCTAAGAGCAATGAAATACTTTCAAGCACAAGGAGTGGAGCCAATACCTGCACCAACAGGCTTTATGGTTAAAAATATAAATGGTCCTAAAGGTTGGGGTTACTACGTTCCTAAAAGTAAATCTCTACAGCAAACAACCGCTGCATGGTACGAAAGCTTAGGTCTTTGTGTGCAATGGCTAAAAAGCTTACTTTAAAATCAAATAATAGTGTTAATTGTAGACATAAAAAAACCAGTATCATCTTAGATAATACTGGTTTTAATGCTTTTACTTTGCTTATATTTACTTAGTTACGTTAGCTCACGTAGGCTTAGTTACATATTTTCAATAATACAATCACCAAATTGTGAACAAGTCACTAAGGTTGCATCATCCATTAGGCGTTCAAAATCATACGTTACTGTTTTCGCACCAATAGCGCCAGACATACCTTTTAGTAGTAAATCGGCTGCTTCAACCCACCCCATATGGCGTAGCATCATTTCAGCAGATAAAATTACAGAGCCAGGGTTAACTTTATTTTTACCCGCATATTTAGGCGCAGTACCGTGAGTTGCTTCAAAAATAGCAACTTCATCATTTAAGTTAGCACCCGGAGCAATCCCAATACCACCAACTTGTGCCGCTAAGGCATCAGATAAATAATCACCATTTAAATTTAGTGTTGCAATAACACTGTACTCAGCAGGACGTAACAATACTTGCTGTAACATTGCATCAGCAATTACATCTTTTATAATTATTTCTTTGCCTGTTTTAGGATGCTTAATACGACACCAAGGACCACCGTCTATTAATTCTGCCCCAAACTCTTCGCACGCTAATTCATAACCCCAATCTTTAAATGCACCCTCAGTAAATTTCATAATATTACCTTTATGCACTAAAGTTACTGAGTCTCTATTATGATCGATAGCATATTGGATCGCTTGACGAACTAAACGTTGAGTGCCTTCTTTAGAAACAGGTTTAATACCGATACCACAATTTTCAGTAAAACGAATTTGAGTGACACCCATTTCTTCAGTTAAGAAATTAATCATCTTCTTAGCACTATCACTGCCAGCTTTATATTCAATACCTGCATAAATATCTTCCGTATTTTCACGGAAAATCACCATATCTACTTCAAATGGTTTTTTAACAGGGCTTGGTACACCAGTAAACCATTGCACTGGACGCTGGCATACATATAAATCTAAGATCTGGCGTAAAGCGACATTTAACGAACGCATACCACCACCCACTGGTGTCGTTAACGGTCCTTTAATGCCAACTTTATATTCTTTAAACATTTCTAATGTTTCATCAGGTAACCAAGTTTCGGAATCATATACTTGCGTGGCTTTCTCACCGGCATACACTTCCATCCAGGCTATTTTCTTCTTCGTTCCATAAGCTTTTTTGACAGCAGCATCGACAACTTTAATCATAGGAGGAGTTACATCAATACCAATACCATCACCTTCTATAAAAGGGATTATTGGGTTATTTGGCACTATTAATTTACCGTTAGATACCGTAATTTTATCACCTGAACTGGGGATTGTGATTTTACTTGTCATAAAGCGCTCTCCTAATTGGAAGAATGAACATTAAAAATGTTTGAAAATATTTATATCATGATAGCTACAAAAACTAAACACCATGAAAATTAAGTCTTTTGAAATATCATTTTATTACGTGAGCTAAATTAATTGTAATTAAGCGTTCAACAATGATGATTTAAACTTTCATTGCATCTAAAGTAAAGCAAAAAGCGCCTTTACACTATAACTTCACCTTCAATACCTACTATTTATTTGCTGAATATTATTGTTATAATTGATTTTTATAATAAATATTTACATTACAAAGCTCTAAATATTTGTTCGGTTGTTGCTTTAGCGTCACCAAAAAGCATTTGTGTATTATCTTTAAAAAACAAAGGATTTTGAACACCGGCATAACCTGTATTCATTGAGCGCTTGAAGACGATGACTTCTTTTGCATGCCAAACCTCAAGTACAGGCATACCCGCAATTGGGCTGTTAGGATCATCATTAGCCGCAGGATTCACAGTATCATTAGCACCAATAACCAACACCACATCAGTTTTAGAAAAATCATCATTTATTTCATCCATTCCTAGAACTATATCGTATGGAACTTTAGCTTCGGCGAGTAATACATTCATGTGCCCAGGTAAGCGACCAGCAACAGGGTGAATAGCAAAACGTACATCAATCCCTTTACTTATTAATTGTTGAGTCAGTTCATATACCGGGTATTGTGCTTGAGCAACAGCCATACCGTAACCGGGCGCTATTACTACAGATTTGGCATTTCGTAACAAGTCAGCAACCGCTTCTACTTGTATTTCGCGGTGTTCTCCATAATCTTTATCTTCATCAATCACTACCGTTGTACCAAAACCGCCAGCGATAACACTGATAAATGATCGGTTCATCGCTTTACACATGATATAAGATAAAATAGCACCTGATGATCCAACTAATGCACCAGTGATAATCAACAAATCATTACTTAACATAAAACCTGCTGCGGCGGCTGCCCAACCTGAATATGAATTCAGCATTGATACCACCACAGGCATATCGGCTCCTCCAATAGAAGCAACAAGGTGCCAACCAAACGCTAGAGCAATAACGGTCATTAAAAACAGTGGGAAATTTGATCCTCCATTTTGCACAAAGATAATCATTAAAACAAATGAAACAACGCCAGCAGCAAGGTTCATTTTATGACGATGTGGTAACGCCAAAGCGCTAGAGCTAATAGAGCCACTTAACTTACCAAAAGCAACAATAGAGCCGGTCAAAGTAACCGCGCCAATAAAAATACCTAAGAAAATTTCAGTTAAATAAATATTCATAGCTGTTTGTTGGCTGGCAGTAATAATAACGTGATGACCAGCCTCAAAATAACTATTAAAACCAACCAATACTGCAGCTAAGCCAACGAAACTATGCAATATAGCAACAAGCTCAGGCATTTGTGTCATTTCAACCTTATTAGCTAATTTAAACCCTATGCCTGCTCCAATAACCATGGCAATAACAACAATCCAAATACTAGTCACTGCGGGGTTAAATATTGTCGCCACAAGGGCAATGGCCATACCGATCATGCCATATAAATTACCTTGTTTAGCCGTTTCTTGCTTACTAAGTCCGGCTAAACTAAAAACAAAAAGTAGTGCTGCAACAACATAGGCTGCACTGATAAAGCCATTAGACGCAATTTGAGTAGATTCCATACAGTTCCCCTACTTACTAAACATTTTTAACATACGACTGGTCACTTTAAAGCCACCTACTATATTTATTGTGGCAACCAAAGTAGCTAACGCGGCGAGTATTTGAACGACTATATTCTCAGAGCTTATTTGCAGTAGTGCGCCCACAATAATAATGCCTGAAATGGCATTAGTGACACTCATCAAGGGTGTATGTAAAGAGTGGCTAACATTCCACACAACGTAGTACCCAATAACACAAGCTAATACAAAGACAGTAAAATGAGTGACAAAATCAGCGGGTGCTACATTGGCGACCCAACCAAACAATGCCATACCTACCGCTGTAAAAGCATATCTTTTTACAGGTGATACCGGCTCTTCGACAACGTCAATACTAGGCGTTACCTTTTCTTTTTTATCAGGAGTAGGTGCTGCACTCACTTGAATAGGTGGTGGTGGAAAAGTAATTTCATCCTTATTCACGACCGTCATATTACGGATAACTACATCATCAAAGTCGATGACGAAGATGCCGTCTTTTTCTTTACAAAGTAACTTAGCTAAATTCAATAAATTATTTGAATAAAGTTGTGATGCTTGGTTTGGCAACCGCGAAACCAAATCAGTATAACCAATCACTTTAACATCATGTGCGTTAACCACTTTACCCGCAACAGTACATTCACAATTACCACCACCTGCCGCGGCTAGATCAACAATCACACTACCAGCTTTCATTGATTGAACCATTTTATCTGTAATCAGTTTTGGCGCTGGTTTTCCAGGAATCATTGCAGTAGTAATAATAATATCAACGTCTTTGGCTTGCTCTGCAAATAAAGCCATTTCAGCATCAATAAAAGCCTTGCTCATTTCCTTAGCATAACCATCTCCAGGGCCTTTTTCTGATGATTTTTCGGGCTCTTGATAATTCATTTCAAGAAATTCAGCTCCCATACTTTCAATTTGTTCTTTTACTTCAGGACGCGTATCAAATGCCCTAACAATGGCTCCTAAACTACTGGCAGTGCCGATAGCAGCAAGACCTGCAACACCAGCACCTATAATCATTATTTTCGCAGGTGGCATTTTACCTGCTGCAGTGATTTGCCCAGTGAAAAAGCGACCAAAAAGATGCGAAGCTTCAATAACGGCGCGATAACCAGCAATATTGGCCATAGAGCTCAATGCATCCATTGATTGTGAGCGTGTCATGCGAGGTACCATTTCCATCGCTAATGTAGTGATGGACTTTACTCGAAGCGCTTCTAATAAATCAGGACTTTGCGCTGGTGAAATAAAGCTGATAAGAGTGGCTCCTTCATTCATTAGCCCAACTTCCTCTAAAGTAGGAGGATTTACTTTGAAAATGATGTCACTTTGCCAACAGATTTTTTTAGTCACTATTTCTGCATTACATTTGCTATACTCTTCATCAGTGAAACTTGCTTTAGTGCCAGCACCTTTTTGTACTTGCACATTAAAGCCTAACTTGATTAAAGCACCAATAGAGCTAGGTGAGCCTGCAACACGGTTTTCTCCCTTTAATGACTCTTTGGGAATGCTAATGATCATAAATCACCTTTGAAAGTTGATAAAAAGGACTGAGTGCTTAATGTTTTACCACTTATAGTGTTATTTTTAAACACCCATGTTCAGTTATTTTTCAACTACTTGATAATTTCATAGTGACTTCTAGAATTAGTGCAACAAAAACACGTTAATTCTTTATATATTTATAGGTTTTCTTCGATTGTTTAAAACTTCTCTAATCCTTTCTTTTATTTTCAGTGTAACTTGTTTTTCAGGTCAAACATTGTCGGCAAGCAATATCAAATTAGGCATGTCGAATGCGTTAACAGGACCAGCTTCTTATGCTGGAAAAGGGGTTAGTAGAGGCGCAACCGTTTATTTTGAACAACTAAATAATTCTGGCGGGATTAATGGTCAACAAGTTGAATTAATCGGTTTAGATGATGGTTATGAACCAGACAACACGATTAAAAATATAAAAAACCTCATCATCCAAGAAGAAGTTTTAGCCTTACTCAATTTTATGGGAACACCTAGCTCTCATGCTGTTTTGCCAATATTAAAGCAATCAAACATTCCTTACTTAATGCCACTTACAGGTGCTGACTTTCTTCGTATTCCTGTCATTGATAATATTTTTAATTTACGAGCTAGTTATTTACAAGAAGCTCAAGCTCAAATTGAATTTTTGGTTGAAGTAAAAAAGGTAAGTAAGATTGCATTAGTTATTCAAGCTGATGAGTTTGGCTTGTCAGCCCAAAGAAGTTATGAACAAATTCTAAAAAAATATAATTTAGAAGCGGTTATAACAGAGCGATATAAACGTAATTCGAATGATATTGAACGGGTTCTTGATAATTTAACAACAATACCACTAGATGCAGTTATTTTTGTTGGTACCTATCAACCTCTTAGTTATTTAATAAACTTAGGTTATGAACAGGGAATTAGAGCTTATTTCAGTACCCTATCATTTATATCAAGTTCATATCTTTTTGCGAGGCTAGAGCACCCAAGTAAAGTAATAGTAAGTGAAGTTATACCTTCTCCCTACGAGTGCCAGTGGCGCATTTGCAAAAAATTTATTCGTGATATGAAACAAGCGGGGTATGTTGATTTTAATAAATTTCAGTTAGAAGGATACATCAATGCACATATTTTTAGCCTTGTTGCCAAACGGTGTGGGAAAAAATTAACAAGAGCATGCTTACTGAATAAATTTAATTCATTTGAATATAACCGAGGTGGACTAAACGTTGCATTTTCACCTGATAATCATCAAGGATTAAATCAAGTATATTTATCCTTTAGTGATAGTTTAAAAGCAGAAAACTAGTTTAATAACGTTCTAAAAAACAGCCTAAAGAATAATAATAAAACAAAATTCAGACTATTTATATCAAGCTAATTATCGACTCTTACTCACTGACCATGTTTCAAATAATGCAGCACTAATCACCAACGCCCCACCAACAATAGTCATGACATTAACTCTTTCATTAAGTAATAAAAATGCTAAAACGCTTCCATATAGGGGTTGTAAGCATGAAATAAGGCCTGCTGTTGTTGCAGATAAATGACGTAAAGCTGAGGCAAATAAAGCATGAGGCATAGCGGTAAAAACAGCGCCGGCCAATAAAACGAGTAACCAATCATTGGTCGTCACATCAAGTGGAGGAACCTCAACAAACAACACTAACATTAAAAAAGCAACTAAGGTCTGATACAACATAGTATGTGGGCCTGAGTAGTGACTAAAGTAATTTTTATGAAGTACATTTCTTAATGCAAAGAAGAAAGCTGAAATAACACCGGTTATAATTCCTACCGTAACTTGATTGCCTAAATTAATTTCAGGAATTAATAGAAAAATTCCAATTAAAACAATAACAGCAATAACAATATCTTTAATTTGAGGCCTACTTTTAGCATGGCTTAGCAGTGGTTCTAAAAAAACAGTAATAACGGGATAAGTAAAGAAAGCAATAACCCCAACAGTTACGCCTGCCATTTGCATACTAGCAAAATAGGTGACCCAATGAATGCCTACGACGACGCCAAGTAATATCGCCACGCCATAGTCTTTAGGCTTAGCTAGAGCAATCTTCTTTTTTTGAATTGTAAGTAGAATAAACAATACAATTGCTGCAACACCAGTACGATATACGGTAATATCTAAAGCCGGTAAGCCAATAAGCTTAGAAAATAAAGCTGTGCCACCAAAAAGCAGAACAGCACTATGAAGAAACCAAAGACTTTGTTGTTGAGCGGTCATAGATTAACGTCGACTTTATAATTAATAGATACGTTGACTAATCAAGATCATTGAGAGGCCAAATGACGATATAATCTTCAAAATCCTCAAGCGCAACATCATCATCTTTTACTATTTTTCCACGAACCGACATACCTGCCTTGTGCATTGCCGATTTTTTCCCATTGTGAAGTAATGGATGCCAAGATGGCATACCTCGCCCTTCTTGCAAGCGACGATAAGTACAACTTGGTGGCATAAAAAAAACGTCCGCTAAGTTATCTTGTGTGAGCTGAACACAGTCAGGTACTAGTGTTGTTCTTGTAGCGTATTGACTACATTGACAGCTTTTTTCATTTAATAAATGGCAAGCAATACTCGAATAGACGATTTGCTCGCCTTCTTCTATATGATTAGTTGGTTGCAGTTCATTGAGATCATCCGTATCTTCATCATCAATAAACTTATTGAGACAACATTTAGCACAACCATCGCACAGTGATTCCCATTCACTGCGCGACATTTCAGCTAATGTTTTACTTTGCCAAAATGGCGTATCGTTTTGGAGAACGGTCATAATTAATTATATTCTTACTGAATTGGTGGATATTTAATTTGATCAGATAAATGACCAACTGAACTAACAAAATAATAAGATAAATTCCAATGCATCAAACTTTTATAATTGTCATATGCTAAATATGCCCGCCCGTTTTTTCCATCAGGAAAAACAAGAGCAGCGGTAATATCTACATTAGGAAGATTTGTGTCGTCGGTACGACGAATACCTAAGGCTTGCCATTCTGATAATTTTTTCTCAGTTTTAGCCCAAGCTTTTAACCAGTTTCTACGGCTACCGGTATTTTGAGGTATCGCTAATGAAGTATCAAAGTTTTCTGGTAAGTTAACCTGGCGTCCCCAAGTTAAGTTATTATTCCAACCTTCTTTTTGTAAATAATTAGCCATTGAAGCAAAAATATCGACTTGGTTCTGCCAAATATCTTTTTTACCATCACCATCGCCATCAACTGCATAACCTAAGAACGAAGTTGGCATAAACTGATTTTGTCCCATTGCGCCAGCCCATGAACCTTTCATATCATCTATTTTAATATGCCCTTCTTTTAAAATAGTTAATGCGGCCCATAATTGCTTTTTAAAAAAAGCTTCGCGACGCCCTTCATAAGCTAAAGTCGATAGTGCAGAAATAACATTATAACCACCGGTAAATTTACCAAAGTTAGTTTCTAAACCCCAAAGCGCTACAATGAATCGAGGTTGAACAGAATAATCCTTGCCAATTTTTGTTAGTATTTCTTCATGCTCTTTAAATAATGCTCTGGCTTTATCAACTTTCCAAGCAGGTATACGTTTTGGCAAATAAGTATCTAATGTTTCAACTTTTTCAGGTTGTTTTCGATCGGCGGCTACGGCTCTTTTATGAAATTTAACATTAGTAAAACTTTCATCAATTAAATTTTGATTGAAACCTTGTACTAATGCAGCTTCTTTCAATTCAATTACATATTGTTTAAAGCCTTCTTCGTTCAACGTTTTTGCTTGTAATACCTTGCTAGGAATAACTATCAAGCTAACGGCTAATAAAGAAGTAAGGATATGATTAAATTTCATTCCCGCCCCCCATATATTCTTTATGTTGTTTTAATAAGTCTTCTTTTGGCGGTGGTAATTGTAAATAATAGCCCTTATCACCTAAGTTAGTTTTCACTTTAGCTAAGTCAGCAAATGCTAGTTTTTCTTTTGTTGCTAAATTAATTAAAGTCACCAATACAGGTGTACCAAAGGTAAGCATTAATGCGCCTGGTACCGACGAGAAATCATCGCGTGTTTTAACAAAAAGGTATGTTTGCTCTTTTTTAGCACTTTTATAAATAGCACATAGCATAATGGAGACCTATGATAAGAAATGGATGCATAATATATCACGCACTCGTATTGATATGCGATACAATGACACAATAAATTACATTACTTTTTTTGATAACTTTAGGTAAAAACATGAAAGCTCCTTTATATGATGAAATTCTCGGCATTTGTCAACAAATAGCCAACGCCTCTACCGAGAGTAACGATGAAATTAGAGATAATGCTTGTAAAGATTTGCAAAAATTATGTGCAACTAATCAAGAAACACCTAAAGATCACCCACTACAATGGGAAGCATTAGGCGATTTTACTGAGGATGGCGATTTAGCAATGGATATATATGAAATTGCACTAAACACAGCCAACAAGCTAAAACTATCAACATTTACTGCTTCTATTTATTTAGCAATGGCACAAAGACAGCAAGAATTTGAAGAGTCAACTAAAGCTGTTGAGTATGCTAAACAAGCTGAAATTGCGAGTGAAAGCATTGATGATGAAGAATTAAAAGAAGAAATTAAATCGTTTTTAGCTAGTTTATAGAACTAGCTACAGGTAAACATAGCTAATTTAAAGCTCAGAATTAATTTTAGTTAGTTAATGTTAATCAAAACTAAAAAATTTATTTTAATATGCATTGGCATTTACTTTAATATCAAAACAGTAAACGCCAATGAATAAATATTACTTAAAACCTTTCTCAGCAAATTCTTGTAGTAACTTGCCAAATAACTCTTTTCGCCAAACAATTAAAATATCAGGGTAAACACCTGTATTTTCGCAATGTTTTTTAGCCTCATTTAAATCAAAGTACCAAGTTAAGAATTGGTTGATTTGTTTTTTAGACGCTAAATTTTCAATAGTTAAATCATGCTTTTCAGCAATAGCATTGATAAACGATTTTACCTGTTTAAATATTTGCTTATAACCTGGGTACTCATCTAATCGCTGTATTTTTTTCGGGTAACTGACCTCTTGGTCTTGATTAGCTTCTTGTACAATAGCTAGCATTGCTTTACCTTTATGCCGAATATCAAGCACCTCAGCACCATCTAACTTGTTCATTGCAGATAAACTTACCGGGTTATTTGCGGCAACAGCCATCATGGTATTTTCTTTAACAACGTATCCCAAAGGTAGATCACGCATTTTTGCTTGTTGAAAACGCCACTTAACTAAGTGTTGTAAGATATTTAATTGCTTAGAGTTTAATCGCCAAGCTAATTTCATTTGACGATATAGCAAATTTTCATCAACAGGCGTAAATTTTCTGTCGATAAGTAGTTGTGTTTCTTGTTGAGCGTAATTCAGCCAACCAGCCTGTTCAAGTAACGTAACTAATTTAGGATAAATATTAAATAAATACTCTACATCTGCACTAGCATAATTTAATTGTTTTTCTGACAATGGCCTTCTTGTCCAATCTGTACGAGACTCTGACTTATCAAGCTCAACCCCTGTAAAATGTTCAACCATCGCTGCATAACCTATTGATAGTCCATGCCCTAAAAATGACATCATTATTTGACTATCAAGTAGGTTAACAGGTTTACAATTAGCACTCGTTAAGAATACTTCTAAATCTTCTGAGCAAGCATGAAGCACTTTAACAATATTTTCATTCGTCAATAGTTGCCAAAATGGTGATAAATCATCAATTGCTATCGGATCAATCAAGGCCAGTGTTTTGCCATCATAAACTTGCAGCAAGCCTAATTTAGGATAAAAGGTACGAGTACGAACAAACTCAGTATCTATTGCTAGTACACTGGCTGTATTGTATTGCTGACAAAGGGTTTGTAAACTTATAAAATCTTCAATTAATTGATACTGCATAATTTTTACGTTTTTTATCCCTTTATTTCTTAATGTTGTGTAATCAACTTAGCTTGGTAAGTTGATTACTCATGCCTGTATATAGTATTTAAAGCGACCGTTACTTTCTTCTACGGCGTGTTGCTTGTTGATGACGCTGTTGATGTTTTTTCACCGAGCGACGAATTCTGCGGCTCTTAGCGTTATCCATTGCTTTTTCATCAACCTTTACTTTCGATTGTTTTTCAGGCGTTAACTGTACTAACTTACGAAAGTAATTAACATCTTGTAGTCCTAACTCTGTCCAACCGCCCAAAGGTAACTGTCGTTTCATTTCCATGTCACCATAACGAACACGAATTAAGCGACTTACTTGTACTTCTTGGCTTTCCCATAAACGTCTAACTTCACGGTTACGACCTTCAGATAGTACTACATGGAACCAATGATTTCTTCCCTCACCACCACGGTAAGTAATTTTTTGAAAACGTGCTGGGCCATCTTCAAGTTTTACACCAGTACGAAGCGTTTGTAACATAGCTTCATTGATTTCACCAAAAACACGAACAGCGTATTCACGCTCAACTTTTTGTGATGGATGCATCAAACGGTTGGCTAATTCACCGTCAGTGGTAAAAAGTAACATACCTGATGTATTTATATCTAAACGACCAACGGCAACCCAACGCCCTGATTCTAAAGGAGGTAAGCGATCGAAAACAGTTGCCCTACCCTCAGGGTCTTTACGCGTACACATTTCGCCTTCTGGTTTGTTGTACATTAATATGCGACAAATATCGTCGTCTTGCGCTGTTAACTTAACTTGATGTCCATCAATACGAATTTGTTCGCTACCATCAACTCTATCACCTAAGAAAGCTGTTTTTCCATCAACACTGACACGTCCTTGACCAATAATAGTCTCCATTTCTCGACGTGACCCTTTACCAGCTCTCGCTAAAACCTTCTGCAATTTTTCAGAATCTTTAACGGTCGCTTTTTTAAAATCAACTTTTACCGGGAGCTCTTCAGGTTTTTTACCTTTCCCTTGGCCTGGCTTACCCGGTGTTGCTTTACTCTGACCTTTTTTAACGATGGCTTTTGTACCTGTACCACGGCTGCCATATTTATTATTAGCAGATTTAGAATCGGTAGAAGTGCTTTTACTTTTAGATGTTTTTTTGTCTAGTGACATGTATTTTTACTCTGTTACGTCAGTAGCAGTTCCCTAGAAACTTACTTCTGGCTCATTTGTACGTTATTAACGTTTTGAATATTTAAAGCGTGTTACTCAAATGGAGAAGGATCACCTTCGCCTACTCGTATAACTTCAATATCGTCGTTTGAAAAATCAATAACTGTTGTTGGGTGTTCACCTAAATGACCACCATTAATAATTAAATCTACTTGATGCTCTAACAAATCGCGAATATGTTCCGGATCAAACTCAGCCATGGTCTCCCCTGGCATGATCAAACTCGTAGACATTATAGGCTCTGCAAGTTCAGCCAACAAGGCTTGGCAAATAATATTATCAGGCACTCGAATACCAATGGTTTTCTTTTTCGGATTAAGTAACCGTTTAGGCACTTCTTTACTACCTTTAAAGATAAACGTATAAGCACCGGGTGTATTATTTTTCAGTAATCTATATGCGGTGTTATCAATACGCGTATATTCAGATAATTGTGATAAGTCCTGACAAACCAAGGTAAAATTATGACTTTTACTAATATCTCGAATTTGGCAAATGCGTTCTAAAGCTTTCTTATCACCTATATGACATCCTAAAGCATAACCAGAGTCTGTTGGGTAAACAATAACACCACCGTCTTTAATAATTGCTACGGCTTGTTTCATTAAACGCCCTTGAGGGGTCTCTGGATGAACATAAAAAAACTGACTCATGATAATTTCCTTTTTTAATGCTTAACGTTACTACTTAAGAAGCATTATCGAAATTAGAAGCTATTAATTCCACAATGCCCAAACAGGTGAAGCACCATCAGGTAAGATTAAATTACGGCCAAGATCCGACCATTTATTTGGCTGATGAAAATCAGATCCCGTTGATGCATGCAAATTATATTCTAAACAGTAGTTTAGCATTATTTGTCGCTGTTGGGGATTCATTTGAGGTAAAACAACTTCTAAAGCATCACCTTGGCTTTCTTTGAAATGCACAATTAACCGTCTTAACCATTTTGCCGATAAGTCATAACGAATGGGATGTGCCATAACAGCAGTACCTCCAGCAGCATGTATTACTTCAACAGCTTCTTCAATAGAACACCAAACAGGCTTTACATAAGCTTTTTGAGTATTACGCCCTTTTTTTCCTAAATATAGATCAAAGGCTTTTTGCATCGTTCCAACATGACCTTGTTGAAATAACACTTTAGCAAAATGTGCTCTCGTGATTGTACCTTTGCCTGCAATCGCTTTAGCATCATGGTAAGCATCAGGAAAACCACAATTAGCTAGCTTTTCACCTATTGTTATAGCTCGTTGTTCTCGCGCTTGCTGTTGTGAAGTAATTAACTTTTGTAGCGCTAAGTTATTTTTATCAAAATTAAGACCTACAATATGGATCTCAAAACCTTGCCAAGCGGTAGATATTTCAATACCAGTGATTAATTTTAATGGAATATTATTTTCCATTATATAATCTTGCGCTATATCAAACCCTGCTACTGTATCGTGATCAGTGATAGCTAAAACATCTATCTGATAGTTAACAGCCCTATCTATCAAGGTTTGTGGCGGCAAACTTCCGTCAGAGCAATGAGTGTGACAATGTAAATCAATACGGCCATGAGAAAAACCGTCGGTTTTTTCAATTAAAAAAGGAAAATCAGTGGTTGACAGCAACGCCATAATAAGGTCTTCTATAGGAACTTTCTTGTGGGTAGATTTTTTTCTTTAAGATATTTTCAACAATAAACTTAAAGAACAACCTACTTATTGTGATTACAAGTTTACTTATTAGAGCAGAATAATGATACAAACAAAGCAATTTAATTTAATATACGGCCAACTTGGTTGGTGGTGGCATAACTCTACATAAGTGGGTTGTGATAATTGCGTGTGTCTTACTATAAGCTGATAAACTGAAAGCTAGAGTAAATCAAAACAAATTACAAAACCCGCTAAAATTAGCGGGTTTTCTGCTTTTTAAAGCCCTAAAGTTTTATAAGCAGTTATTTGGGAAAACGTTGTTAATACTATATTTAACTACAGCAAATTTTAATTAACATTAATAAGAGAAAATACAATGAATAAAACAAGAACATGGTTTCTTTGGTGGCTTCAGCCAATTTATGCAGGATGACACTCTAAAAATAACCAATGAAAAAGAAGACACAAATGACAAAGTTAAATCAAAGTACCTATGACCAAGCTACGGCAAGTGTTTGCACATTAACGGATAACGCTAATTATCAAAGCGACCCATTAAGTGTTTATCAATTGCTTTGCCACGATAAAGAAAATAATTTACTCCTAGAGTCAGCAGAAATAGATCAAAAGCATTTATTAAAAAGTCTATTACTCGTTGATGCCGCTTTAAAAATTGTTTGTAATGACAATGTTGTTACTTTTAGCGCATTAACAGTTAATGGCCAAACCGCGCTACAATTTGCTGCGGCTCAATTACAAGATCATGCAAAACTTACCTTTTGTGAAAACAAACAAGTATTAACTGCCACTTTTCCCGATATTCCTACAGAGCTTGATGAAAAAGCACGATTAATGGCGATGAATCCATTTGAAAGCTTACGTTTATTTAATCGTATAGAAAACAGCGATAATCATCACTTTGCTATTTTTCTCGGTGGTGCATTTGCTTTCGACATGATCAGTATGAGCGAAACGCTGCCACAAGTTCCAGATGGTGAAAACACCTGCCCAGATTTTGTTTACTATTTAGCAGAAACGGTTGTTGTGATAGATCATGAAAAAAGAAGCACTGAAATTATTGCTAACTTATTCTCTTCATCAAATGAAAAAAATATTAAACAGGTTGATCCAACGAAATCAGCTGAACGTATTGCCCACATAAAATCATTACTATCAGATAATATTACGACTGAATCTATCGATCCATTAATTAAAAGAAACAACGCTATTGTTGATAATTCGCAGGTAGTCTCTGTAGATATTAGTGATGAACAGTTTTGCAAAAATGTTGAAGAATTAAAAGAGAACATTCGTGCTGGAGATATTTTCCAAGTTGTACCGTCTCGCACTTTTTCGTTACCTTGCTTAGATAGCATAACGGCTTATCAAGCATTAAAATTGAGCAACCCTAGTCCTTATATGTTTTATCTTAAAGACAGTGATTTTTCTATGTTTGGCGCTTCTCCTGAATCAGCGATTAAATATCAACAAAACTCTCCTGAAGGAAAACGACAAGTTGAAATTTACCCTATTGCCGGTACTCGCCCACGGGGATTAAATGCCGATGGTAGTATCTCGTTAGATTTAGACTCAAGAATAGAGTTAGAGTTAAGACAAGATAAAAAAGAATCAGCCGAACATATTATGTTAGTTGATTTAGCACGTAATGATATTGCACGTGTTTGTAAACCAGGCACTCGCTATGTTGCCGATTTATTAAAAGTGGATCGTTATTCTCATGTTATGCACTTAGTGTCACGCGTATGCGGTACTTTACTCGAAGAGTTAGACGCTTTACACGCCTATCAAGCATGTATGAATATGGGAACCTTGTCAGGTGCACCTAAAGTGAAAGCAACCTCTCTAATAAGAGAAATTGAAGGTAAGCGTCGCGGCAGTTATGGTGGCGCTGTTGGCTACCTAACTGGTGAAGGTGAAATGGATACCTGTATTGTTATCCGTTCGGCGTTTGTCAAAAACAATATTGCTTATGTACAAGCAGGAGCCGGTGTTGTTTATGATTCTATTCCTCAGGCTGAAGCTGATGAAACCAAACAAAAAGCACAAGCGGTTATTAATGCCGTATTAGCATCGAATGAATCACTAGCTCCAGGAGTGAACTAATGACCTTAGCTAAAAATAAAAAAACGACTGTTAACAAGAGAAACACAAAACTATTTATGCTTGATAATTTAGATTCATTTACTTATAACTTAGTCGATGAATTTCAATGCTTAGGTTTTGAACCTACCGTTTATCGTAATACGTTAAGCTGTGATTTTATATTTAACAAAATGCTTGAACACACGAAAGAAACTGGTGAGAAAGTTATTTTAGTATTATCTCCTGGCCCAGGTGCACCTAAAAATGCAGGCTGTTTAATGGCATTGATTAGTTTATGCGCAGGAAAAATACCAATGCTTGGCATTTGTTTAGGTCATCAAGCATTAATTGAACATTATGGTGGCACTGTTGGACGCGCGGAAGAAATAGTACATGGTAAATCATCACCAATAACACATTGTGCTAGCGGCCCTTTTGCTAATATTCCTAATCCATTACCGGTTGCCCGTTATCATTCATTAGTTGGTATAAAAGTTCCAAACTCTTTAACTGTGATTGCCGACTATAACAATATGGCGATGGCTATTTGCCAAGAGCAGGATGCAATATTAGCGTATCAATTTCATCCAGAATCTATTTTAACCACTTTTGGCTCTACATTATTAGCACAAAGTTTTGATTATTTACTGACTTTGAGTGAGAACCTAAACACTAAGACGCTAGGATTATAACATGACGAATATATTATCTACCTTAGTTGACGGCAAAGACCTTGATCAACAAACAATTAAAACATTTTTTGAAGAAGTTCTTAAGGGTGAAACAGATCCTATCTTGCTCGCTAGTGTACTTACTGCATTAAAAATAAAAGGCGAAACACCCGAAGAGATATCAGGTGCCGCTATCGCAATTAAAAGCGCAGCAACAAACTTTCCTCCACAAAATATCGGTGTCGCAGATTGTGTAGGTACCGGCGGCGATGGTGCAAATACCATTAACATTTCAACTACCGCGGCTATTTTAGCCGCAACCTGTGGCTTGAAAATGGCAAAACATGGTAACCGTAGTGTTTCAAGTATGTCAGGGTCTGCCGATTTGCTTGAAGCATTTGGTGTAAACTTAAACATGTCCCCAGAAACAGCTAGTAACTGTTTAGATAAAGCAAATTTATGCTTTTTATATGCTCCTGCATATCACACTGGTTTTAAGTATGCGGTAACAGTACGTAAAACAATGGGTGTACGAACGTTATTCAATATTTTAGGGCCTCTAGCAAACCCTGCCAACCCGAGTGTTATGTTACTTGGTGTATACACACCTGACTTATTGCTACCTATGGCTGAAGCTCTACAGCTGACGGGTGTAGAACGTGCTTTTGTTGTTTATGGTAGTGGTTTAGATGAAATAGCACTTCACGGTGACACCAATGTTATTGAGCTTAAGGAAGGGAAATTAACTGAACGTACTATTTCCCCACAAGACTTTGGTTTAAAAAACTACTCCCTTGAACAAATCAAAGGGGGCACTCCGCAAGAGAATGCTGACATTATTAAAACAATTTTATCAGGTGAAGGACAAGAAGCTCACAATGCTGCAGTAATAATTAATTGTGCCGCATTGCTTTATTTACATGGTAAAACGGATAATTTAAAAGACGCCGCTCAACTAGCAAGCGATGTATTAAAAAGTGGCAAAGGCCTAGAAACACTAGAGCAACTTGTTGTACTTTCTAACGAGGAATGTAAATAATCATGGCTAATATATTAGAAAAAATAGTCGCTGATAAGCGTATTGAAATAGATGCCCTTAAAAAGTCAAAACCATTATCAAGCTTTATTGATGGGCTAAAACCAACAACAAAAGACATGTACGCTGCATTAAGACGTACTAAAGAGAAGCCTGAAGCCGGTTTTATTTTAGAATGTAAAAAAGCATCACCATCAAAAGGATTAATTCGTCCTGATTTTGATGTGAAGAGTATTTGCCAAGTTTATGATAAATATGCAGCGGCAATATCAGTACTTACAGATCAAAAATATTTCCAAGGTAATTTTGATTACTTAAAAATCGTTACAGAAACCGTAAAATGCCCTGTGCTTAATAAAGATTTTTTTATTGATACATATCAAGTACATTTAGCTCGTTACTACGGCGCAGATGCTATTTTATTGATGCTCAGTGTTTTATCAGATGAACAATATCTCGAATTATCAGCAGTAGCCGAGCAATATAATTTAGCAATATTAACTGAAATTTCGACAGAAGATGAACGTGATCGTGCGATAAAACTTAACGCAAAAATGATTGGCATTAACAATCGTAATCTTCGTGATTTAAGTACAGACATTTCACGTACTTTTGATTTTGCTCCTACGCTACCCGACGATACCATTATTATTTCAGAATCAGGAATTTATAATAACGCTCAAGTGCGCGAGTTAGCCCCTGCTGTTGATGGTTTTCTTGTTGGCAGCTCTTTGATGGCAATGGATAATAATGCGCATAACGATATAGATTTAGCTTGTCGTAAGTTAATTTTTGGTAATAATAAAGTTTGTGGTTTAACAGCCCCTGAGCATGCTATTTCTGCCGCAAAATCAGGCGCTCGATTTGGTGGTTTAATCTTTGTTGAGAAATCCCCGCGTTGCATAACTAAAGAAATAGCGATGAATATTGTTAAATCTCAGCCACATTTAGACTATGTGGGTGTTTTTGTAAATCATCCTCCTTTAGAAGTCACAAATTTAGCTAACGATTTAAACTTAACGGCAGTGCAACTTCATGGTGATGAAGATAAAACCTATATTGCTTCACTTAAGAAGCAACTTGCTGAAAGTGATAATAAAGCATGCTTGGTTTGGAAAGCACACCCTGTGACAAACGCAGTCCCTGAGTTGGATGAAACCATAACTCACCATGTACTCGATGGAAAATCACCAGGTTCTGGACAAGCTTTTGATTGGCAAACGTTATCTGATAGCAAGCAAGATTTATCAACCAGTTTACTTGCTGGTGGATTAAATCCCGAGAATATTAATTTAGCACTAACACAGTTAACAAATTTAGATTTATTTGGCTTAGATCTCAACTCAGGCGTTGAAGAAAGTCCAGGTATCAAATCTAGCGAAAAGCTTAATAAAGTTTTTACGCAAATAAGGAATTATTAAAATGACTAATACAGTAAAAAACACAATAAAAGAAACATTACCGGCTTATTTCGGCGAATTTGGCGGCATGTTTGTCGGAGAATTACTTGTTCCTGCTTTAGAGCAGTTAGAGCAAGCATTTATTGAATCGCAAACCGACGAGGCCTTCCTTACTGAGTTTAATAACCTACTAACTAAGTATGCAGGCCGCCCAACACCGCTAACATGCTGTCGAAATATTGTTAAAAATCCATTAGCAAAAATTTATTTGAAACGTGAAGATTTATTGCATGGTGGGGCTCATAAAACTAACCAAGTATTAGGACAAGCCTTACTTGCTAAACGTATGGGGAAAACAGAAGTTATTGCTGAAACCGGCGCGGGTCAACATGGTGTAGCTACAGCTATTGCATGCTCATTATTAGGCCTAAAATGTAAAGTTTATATGGGCGCAGTAGATTGTCAGCGTCAACAACCAAATGTATTCAGAATGAAATTAATGGGCGCTGAAGTCATTCCTGTTACCGCAGGATCGGGGACTTTAAAAGATGCAGTTAATGAGGCTTTACGTGATTGGTCTGCTAACTATGAAAATGCACATTATTTATTAGGAACAGCCGCAGGCCCACATCCTTTTCCAACTATCGTTAGAGAGTTTCAAAAAATGATAGGTGAAGAAGCAAAAGCGCAATTCTTAGAAGAGGAAGGTCGTTTACCAGATTATGTTATTGCTTGTGTTGGTGGTGGCTCTAATGCTATTGGCATGTTTAATGATTTCATTCAACATGAAGAAGTTAAACTCATTGGTGTTGAAGCTGGTGGTAAAGGCATAGATACAGACCAACATGGTGCTACATTAGTTGCTGGTACCAAAGGCATGTTACACGGTAACTATACTTATATTATGCAAGATAAGCATGGACAAATTGAAGAGTCTTATTCAATTTCTGCCGGTCTAGATTACCCTGCAGTTGGCCCACAACATGCGTTTTTAAAAGAAACTGGACGCGCACAGTATGTTCCTATTAATGATGATGAAGCATTAAGCGCCTTTCAAGCTTTAGCACAATGTGAGGGAATTATTCCAGCACTTGAATCATCACATGCATTAGCACAAGCACTTAAAATGGCTGAGTCAGCTACAACTGAAACTATTTATTTAGTTAATTTATCAGGACGTGGAGATAAAGATCTCGCCCATGTTCATGCTGTTTTACACCCTAACGAGCAAACGACCGAAACGGTAAATGTTAAGCACAGAGGAGAAGCATAATGACTGAGCAGAAACTACAAGCGGGTTATCGCTATCAACAAGCATTTGCTGATTTGTCAGTTAAAAAAGAAAAAGCCTTTATCCCTTTTGTTATGATTGGCGATCCAAATGCTGAGCAATCATTTAACATTATTAAAGCATTAATTGATGCGGGTGTTGATGCGCTGGAACTTGGTATTCCTTTCTCTGATCCAAGCGCTGATGGTATTACTATTCAAATGGCGGCATTACGTGCAATAAAATCAGATATTAATACCGATGTATGTATTGATATACTTGCTAAAGTTCGTGAGTATGCCCCGAATATTCCAATTGGTTTACTTCTTTATGGTAATCTAATTTTTGCACGAGGTATTGATACTTTTTATGCCGATATGGCTAAAGTAGGTGTTGATTCTGTTCTAATCGCTGACTTGCCTATTCGTGAAAGTTTGCCATTTAGAGAAGCCGCGATAAAACACAATGTTGCCCCAATATTTATCGCACCACCTAATGCTAATGATAATACTCTACGCGACGTATCTTCTTTTAGTAAAGGTTATACGTATGTATTGAGCCGTGCAGGTGTTACCGGTGTAGACAGCCCTGTAGTAGCGCAAAAAGAAATAAGTCAGGAAGAGTCACCAGCGCACAAACTCATTAATACATTAAATGAATACAATGCTGCGCCACCGATATTAGGCTTTGGTATATCTAACCCACAACAAGTGAAAGATGCTTTAGATGCAGGTGCAAGTGGCGCTATTAGCGGCTCTGCTGTTGTTAAAATAATTGAAACTAACTTAAACGATCATAAGAAGATGCTAACTGAATTGACAACCTTCGTCATAGATATGAAAGCGGCAACTAGATAGTTCTATTCAATACTTTTATAAATATTGGAAATAAAATTGAACTTTACTGTAGAAAGGTACTCTTACTTAATAGTTATGTTATCCCTTAGTGTTATATATTTTATGCATCTATTTTTATAGGTGCATTTTTTTTGCTTTTTTAGTGAAATAAATAACACCAATTCCGATAATTTTGTGATCTAATGTAAGCTTAAATATAAGGCTTAAAATGACTCATAACTTATCACAGCTTATTTCATCAACGAGTAATGCAAGAATGCGATTACGATTGCTTGCTGTATCTCACTTTATCGATGGAAAAAATCGCACACAAATAGCTACTTTCTTGAAAGTTAGCCGCACTAGCGTTAATAAATGGATCCATACTTATTTACATGATGGCTTAGAGGGACTTAAAGAAAAAAAACATACAGGTCGCCCAAAATCTTTGGATGATAAGCAGCTGTCACAACTGAAAAGTTTTGTTATCAATTCTGCTATAAAACCGAGTGGTGGTAGGCTTCAAGGAAAAGATGTACAAGAATATATTGCGACAGAGTTTGGTGTTGTCTACCAAAAATCTAATGTATACGACACACTACACCAGCTTGAACTAAGCTGGGTAACAACACGTTCAAAGCACCCTAAGCAATCCATTGAGACACAAGAAACCTTTAAAAAAATTCCAATTTGAAACGATCGCCAAGATCCCGTTATCGATATCGCTTGATCAAGTCGATGTGTGGTTTCAGGATGAAGCGCGGTTTGGTCAGCAAAACACAACGACCAGAGTGTGGGCAGAAAAAGGAACGCGCCCTAGGGCAATCAAACAGCAGCAGTTTACCTACGCTTATTTGTTTGGCGCAGTCTGCATCACCAATGGAAAAACAGAAGCTATCGTAGCCCCATTAAGTAATATGGATGTGATGGCGTCACACTTAGCACTCATTTCAAAGGCGACAGAAGAGGGACGACATGCTGTAGTCTTGATGGATGGTGCCAGTTGGCATCAAAAGTATCTTGATGACGAATACAACAATTTGACGATCATCCATATTCCTCCCTATTCACCCGAGTTAAATCCAATTGAGCAAGTGTGGTCATGGATGAGGCAGAATGAAATAGCTAACCGTTGTTTCAAGGATTATGAGGATATTGTTGAGAAGTGCTCAGAAGCTTGGAACCGCTTCAGAAGTAATACTAAAAGGGTGATATCTCTATGTCACCGAGACTGGGCCATTATGACCAGTTAATTATCGGAATTGGTATTACCTACATGGATGTAGGCAATTAGAACAACGCAGGAGCAGTTGTCAAGGAGTCAGGTAACTTTATCTCAGACAGCAAAAAGCCCGACTCTTTCGAATCGGGCTTCTCTAAATAGAAGTTTAGCAATGTCCTACTCTCACATGGGAACTCCCACACTACCATCGGCGCTACTGCGTTTCACTTCTGAGTTCGGAATGGAGTCAGGTGGTACCACAGCGCTATTGTCGCTAAACAAAAAGGTTACAATCTTAGAAAGCTAACGTACACGGATGTACTAATGTCGATAATGTTCATGGATGAACGTTTTTATCGACTCTCTTTCGAGGTTTAAATATCGTTTTGTTCTTTATTCTGATTCAAGTAACACGTAAGTACGTGTGTTTTCTAATGTCAGTCTTCATACAATGCACTTCATAGTTCTAAAAACTACTTGGGTGTTGTATGGTTAAGCCTCACGGGCAATTAGTATCAGTTAGCTCAAGACCTCACAGCCCTTACACACCTGACCTATCAACGTTGTAGTCTCCAACGACCCTTTAGGGAGCTTAAAGCTCCAGTGAGAACTCATCTCAAAGCCTGCTTCCCGCTTAGATGCTTTCAGCGGTTATCAGTTCCGAACGTAGCTACCGGGCAATGCTATTGGCATAACAACCCGAACACCAGCGGTTCGTCCACTCCGGTCCTCTCGTACTAGGAGCAGCCCTCTTCAATTCTCAAACGCCCACGGCAGATAGGGACCGAACTGTCTCACGACGTTCTAAACCCAGCTCGCGTACCACTTTAAATGGCGAACAGCCATACCCTTGGGACCGACTTCAGCCCCAGGATGTGATGAGCCGACATCGAGGTGCCAAACACCGCCGTCGATATGAACTCTTGGGCGGTATCAGCCTGTTATCCCCGGAGTACCTTTTATCCGTTGAGCGATGGCCCTTCCATACAGAACCACCGGATCACTATGACCTACTTTCGTACCTGCTCGACGTGTCTGTCTCGCAGTTAAGCTGGCTTATGCCATTGCACTAACCGTATGATGTCCGACCATACTTAGCCAACCTTCGTGCTCCTCCGTTACTCTTTGGGAGGAGACCGCCCCAGTCAAACTACCCACCAGACAGTGTCCCCAAGCCCGATTAGGGCCCTAGGTTAGAACATCACGCATACAAGGGTGGTATTTCAAGATTGGCTCCACAAAATCTAGCGACTCTGTTTCAACGCCTCCCACCTATCCTACACATGTAGGAGCAATGTTCACTGTCAAGCTATAGTAAAGGTTCACGGGGTCTTTCCGTCTAGCCGCGGGTATACGGCATCTTAACCGCAAATTCAATTTCACTGAGTCTCGGGTGGAGACAGTGTGGCCATGATTACGCCATTCGTGCAGGTCGGAACTTACCCGACAAGGAATTTCGCTACCTTAGGACCGTTATAGTTACGGCCGCCGTTTACCGGGGCTTCGATCATCAGCTTCGACCTAAGTCTAACCGAATCAATTAACCTTCCGGCACCGGGCAGGCGTCACACCGTATACGTCATCTTTCGATTTTGCACAGTGCTGTGTTTTTAATAAACAGTTCCAGCCACCTGGTTACTTCGACTGCTCTGAGCTTAGGAAGCAAGTTCCATCACCCTGAGCAGCGTACCTTCTCCCGAAGTTACGGTACTATTTTGCCTAGTTCCTTCACCCGAGTTCTCTCAAGCGCCTTAGTATTCTCTACCTAACCACCTGTGTCGGTTTGGGGTACGGTTCCTATATATCTGAAGCTTAGAAGCTTTTCCTGGAAGCATGGCATCAATGACTTCATGTCCGTAGACACTCGTCTCGAGTCTCAGTGTTAATAGCAACCCGGATTTACCTAAGTCACCCACCTACATTCTTTCACACGGACTACCAACGCCGTGCTCATCTAGCCTACTCCGTCCCTCCTTCGCAATATATAGAAGTACAGAAATATTAATCTGTTTCCCATCGACTACGCGTTTCCGCCTCGCCTTAGGGGCCGACTTACCCTGCCCTGATTAACATGGGACAGGAAACCTTGGTCTTTCGGCGGGGGAGTTTTTCACTCCCCTTATCGTTACTCATGTCAGCATTCGCACTTGTGATACCTCCAGCAAACTTCTCAATTCACCTTCAACGGCTTACACAACGCTCCCCTACCACTTAATCCTAAGATTAAATCCGCAGCTTCGGTGACTAGTTTAGCCCCGTTACATCTTCCGCGCAGACCGACTCGACTAGTGAGCTATTACGCTTTCTTTAAAGGATGGCTGCTTCTAAGCCAACCTCCTAGCTGTCTATGCCTTTCCACATCGTTTCCCACTTAACTAGTACTTTGGGACCTTAGCTGGCGGTCTGGGTTGTTTCCCTCTTCACAACGGACGTTAGCACCCGCAGTGTGTCTCCCGCATATCACTCATTGGTATTCGGAGTTTGCAAAGGGTTGGTAAGTCGGGATGACCCCCTAGCCTTAACAGTGCTCTACCCCCAATGGTGTTCGTGCGAGGCTCTACCTAAATAGATTTCGGGGAGAACCAGCTATCTCCCGGCTTGATTAGCCTTTCACTCCGACCCACAAGTCATCACCGCATTTTTCAACATACGTGTGTTCGGTCCTCCAGTTGATGTTACTCAACCTTCAACCTGCCCATGGGTAGATCGCCGGGTTTCGGGTCTATACCCTGCAACTAAACGCGCAGTTAACACTCGCTTTCGCTACGGCTCCCCTAATCGGTTAACCTTGCTACAGAATATAAGTCGCTGACCCATTATACAAAAGGTACGCAGTCACCCGACTAAATCGGGCTCCCACTGCTTGTACGTATGCGGTTTCAGGTTCTATTTCACTCCCCTCACAGGGGTTCTTTTCGCCTTTCCCTCACGGTACTGGTTCACTATCGGTCAGTTAGTAGTATTTAGCCTTGGAGGATGGTCCCCCCATATTCAGACAAAGTTTCACGTGCTCCGTCCTACTCGATTTCACTTAAAGGTTGCTTTAGTGTACGGGACTATCACCCTGTATCGTCTTACTTTCCAGTAAGTTCCACTAGCGCCCAATAAGCTTAAGGGCTGATTCGCGTTCGCTCGCCGCTACTAACGAAATCTCGGTTGATTTCTTTTCCTCGGGGTACTTAGATGTTTCAGTTCTCCCGGTTCGCTTCATTATCCTATGTATTCAGATAATGATACCTAGCTTATGCTAAGTGGGTTTCCCCATTCGGACATCTTTGGCTATAACGGTTTTTATCACCTCACCAAAGCTTTTCGCAGATTAACACGTCCTTCATCGCCTCTAACTGCCAAGGCATCCACCACATACGCTTAGTCACTTAACCATACAACCCTAAGTAGTCTTTTCTAATAAAAGAAGCAAAAAAAGTACACCGTGGAGACTAATCCACAGTAATTGTAAAGTCTGACATTTTCACGTACTCAATATATCCGAAGATATAAGATGAGTTACTTGATAAGACATCTTTGCTCTAAGAGCAAGTATGAATTCGATAATACATCCTTGGGGGATGCATTATCACCATTACAGCATTCACGATAAGAGAATGTTGTAACAGCTTGGTATTTATACTGTAACAAACAACAGCGCGACACCGTGTTTGTCATATAAATACCGATATTTATATCAGCTTTCCAGATTGTTAAAGAACTAATTTTTAACTCACATTCGGTTAAAAACTTGATTACCCTCCTAATAGAGTAAAAACCAAATTTAAAATCACTTAACAAGCGTATTTAAATTTGGCTTCTTTCTTTTATGAAGAATTAATACCATTTCGTTTTATCTTAAGGTGGTTTGTAGCGACGTGTAGTCTTTTCTACACGAGACTGCGAACTTACGCAGATATAACACGAAATTGGTAGGTCTGGGCAGACTTGAACTGCCGACCTCACCCTTATCAGGGGTGCGCTCTAACCAGCTGAGCTACAGACCTATTTTATCAACAAGCCCTACTGAGCTTTTTTCTTCATTTCATTATCATACAATTTGTGTGAATACTCTGAACATCTCTTAAAAGGGATATTCCATTATTCGTTTTTACTTCAAGATAAGGAGGTGATCCAACCCCAGGTTCCCCTAGGGTTACCTTGTTACGACTTCACCCCAGTCATGAAACACAAAGTGGTGACCGTCCTCCCGAAGGTTAAACTAGCCACTTCTTTTGCATCCCACTCCCATGGTGTGACGGGCGGTGTGTACAAGGCCCGGGAACGTATTCACCGTAGCATTCTGATCTACGATTACTAGCGATTCCGACTTCACGGAGTCGAGTTGCAGACTCCGATCCGGACTACGACAAGCTTTGTGGGATTCGCTCAACCTCGCGGTATTGCTGCCCTCTGTACCTGCCATTGTAGCACGTGTGTAGCCCATCCCGTAAGGGCCATGATGACTTGACGTCGTCCCCACCTTCCTCCGGTTTATCACCGGCAGTCTCCTTAGAGTTCCCGCATAACGCGCTGGCAAATAAGGATAGGGGTTGCGCTCGTTGCGGGACTTAACCCAACATTTCACAACACGAGCTGACGACAGCCATGCAGCACCTGTCACAGAGTTCCCGAAGGCACAAGTCTATCTCTAGTCTCTTCTCTGGATGTCAAGGGATGGTAAGGTTCTTCGCGTTGCATCGAATTAAACCACATGCTCCACCGCTTGTGCGGGCCCCCGTCAATTCATTTGAGTTTTAACCTTGCGGCCGTACTCCCCAGGCGGTCAACTTAGTGCGTTAGCTGCGCCACTCACGCCTCAAGGGCACAAACGGCTAGTTGACATCGTTTACGGCGTGGACTACCAGGGTATCTAATCCTGTTCGCTCCCCACGCTTTCGTTCCTCAGCGTCAGTATCTGTCCAGGTGGCCGCCTTCGCCACTGATGTTCCTTCCAATCTCTACGCATTTCACCGCTACACTGGAAATTCCACCACCCTCTACAGTACTCTAGTCTACCAGTTCAAAATGCAGTTCCAAGGTTGAGCCCTGGGCTTTCACATCTTGCTTAATAACCGCCTACGAACGCTTTACGCCCAGTAATTCCGATTAACGCTTGCACCCCTCGTATTACCGCGGCTGCTGGCACGAAGTTAGCCGGTGCTTCTTCTGTTGTTAACGTCACAGAATGCAGCTATTAACTACATCCCTTTCCTCACAACTGAAAGTGCTTTACAACCCGAAGGCCTTCTTCACACACGCGGCATGGCTGCATCAGGCTTTCGCCCATTGTGCAATATTCCCCACTGCTGCCTCCCGTAGGAGTCTGGGCCGTGTCTCAGTCCCAGTGTGGCTGATCATCCTCTCAAACCAGCTAGAGATCGTCGCCTTGGTGAGCCATTACCTCACCAACTAGCTAATCTCACTTGGGCTAATCAAATGGCGAGAGGTCCGAAGATCCCCCCCTTTGGTCCGTAGACGTTATGCGGTATTAGCAGTCGTTTCCAACTGTTGTCCCCCACCATAAGGCATATTCCCAAGCATTACTCACCCGTCCGCCGCTCGTCAGCAGATAGCAAGCTATCTCTGTTACCGCTCGACTTGCATGTGTTAAGCCTGCCGCCAGCGTTCAATCTGAGCCATGATCAAACTCTTCAATTAAAAATCGTTTGTGTAACCCCACCATTCTTACCTAAGTAAAAGTGATGTGTTACTGCTCAATGAATTCTGTCGTGATATCCTCTCAACCTAATAAAAGGCGAAGCTGATATCGCATTACATAGTCGCTACCTATCTCGCTAGAAATAAGTAACTATATTTATTTGCATGAACATCATTCATTAAGCGTTTTTTTGTTCCTTGCTACAAGAGCGAGAAACTATGTAAAAACAAGTTAATGTGAGTATTCACACAAATTGCATGATAACTAATTGTTAAAGAAGCTTACACTGTCTACCTTAGTAGAGGGTAAGCAGTAAATAATCGCATTCGTTATTTACTTGACTTCGTTGCTGTTGCCCCGAAGCAGGATGCGTATCATACGCTTCCGAGTTTTAATGTCAACGTTTTATTTTGATTTATTTAAAAGTTTTTGCAAACTCTCAAACCCTTCATTTTAAAACGTTAAGTTAACTATTTATCATTAAATGAGAGTAGATAACTTATTAAAACAGCCCGTTGATGATTCGTTTTGCCTGAACCCCTTGGAACTGGAGCGCATTGTAGAGAGTTTTTATATTTGAGCAAGTGTTATTTTCATTTTTATTCAATTAAATTCAAAAACAGCATCGTTCGTTTGTTATTAACCCAAAAGCCGTACACAAAGCAGACAACACCTTGCGTGAGACACTTAATGCTCTTAAAGAATGGCATATTCAACTTCCTTTTATCTACAAATATTAGCTATCTGGATACATCAAATTAAATAAAATGTTAAAACAGCTATATAAGAGTAATACTTTATGAAATTTTGAATAATTTTGAATAATTTTGAATAATTTTGAATAATTTTGAAGTAAAGAATAACCTTTATAAAGCTCATATTCTCTAGCATCTATTTAACACAGTAATTAAACTGGTATCTCTTTATTATTTAATAACTAGTATTAGCCAATATAATAGCCTTTCATTAACATTTTCAATTCATTGTTTCTTACCATGACAACTAAAATATGCCACTTGGGTGTAGTTAACCACAATTAATGATTTTCTATGTTTTGACATAAACATTTTAGCTGTTGATTTAGGCTTGCTAATAGCTCACCTAATAGCACTTACTTATCTACTTTATCGTAATTTATAAATGCATAATATGTTACCTAATGACATGACCGATCGCCTTATTAATAATATTACTCCTCCGCTTTTCAATGAAGAAAGAGCTGTATTGATTAATCAAAAGGATTTCAAACGAAATTATGCATAACGCTATAATTTTTGATATCGATGACAGCTAACTTTTTTCAACTCATACATAAAACTAGCCATTAGCAACTTTTATGCGACAATTTATGACGCACATGCAATCTATAATAAGTTCGATATCAACTGAATGAGAAATATAATGGAAGAACTCCTACAAACACGACCCGGAATAATTATTACAGTAGTAGGTATTGGTGGTTGTGGCTGTAATACAGTAAACACGCTACATGAAAGTAATTTAGCAAATACGGTTAATTTACTCGCTGTTAATACCGATATGGCCACACTTAATTATATTGATGTTGAGAATAAAATACTGATCGGTGAAGGCTTAACAAATGGTTATGGAGCTGGCGCAGATCCTGCTGTTGGTTTAAAAGCAGCATTAGAAAGTGAAGAAGCGATAGTGAATGCACTTAAAAATAGCGATATTGTTGTAATTACCGCTGGGTTTGGTGGAGGAACAGGTACTGGTGCAAGTCCTCTAGTAGCAAAGGTTGCACGTGGTCTTGGTATTAGCTGTATAGCTATTGTTACCTTACCATTCGAGTCTGAAGGAAAAATGCGTATGGATTACGCCCTACAGGGTTTAGACGATATTAAAGAACCTGCTCAAGCTTTTATTACACTATCCAATGATCTACTACTCAAAGGGCTTGGTGATAGTGTCGGTCTCTTCTCTGCTTTTAAACAAAGTAATGATGTATTAAAAAACTTAGTTTCAGCTTTAGTTCAAATGTTCACTCAAACCGGTTTCATTAACGTCGATAAAAATGATTTCTCCAGAATACTATCGTATGAAGGAGAATCTATCCTCGGTGTTGGTAAAGCAGAAAGCGAAGACCAATACCTAGAAGCTTTAGATCAAGCACTCAATAATCCATTAGTATCTATTGCTAAAATTGACACTGCGAAAGGTATTATTATCCAAATAGTTTGCCGAGAAGAAATACAGTTAGCTACTTACGATGGTATACCTAAACAAATACGTTCGAAATTAGCGAATGAATCTGCTCTAATCGTGGTTGGCGTAACCTTAGACCCAAATTTAGATTCAGCCCTTGAGATCCTATTAATAGCATCAGGAATAAAGAGTGAGGATAACCAAATAGATAAAAAAGAAAAAGTTGAGAAAGTTTCTTATGTAGATGATGATTTATCTTTTATTCGTAATAACATTGAATCCATTGAAAACAATAAACATTACATTCCCGCCGATGAAGATTTTACTGATATACCAGCGATAACTAGGCAACTAATAGAAACTCGGCGATTGAAAGATTTAGAGAAAATTAAAAACGTCAGCTAATATTCTCAGGGAGCTATTGATACTTAGCAAGTAACTCTTGTGCCTGTTCTTTAAAATATCGTCTTAAAGAACTAGGCTCTAATACTTCTATTGTGTTGCCTAAGCCACGTAAAAAAGCTCGTAGTTTTGGGTTATCTTCAACTGTGGCACTAATTTTTACAATCTCCGAGCTTTCAGTTTCTATCGTTACCTGATTATCACTGAATTTCGCATTACTCATAACAAAATAACTGTCTTTACGGGCTAATAAAGATAATAAGATTTCTTTTTGGCTAACATTAGATCTGAAATACGAATTTTTTGTTTGTTCGAAATTAAAGTGTTTAGGAACGGTTACATCAGCATCATCTAGCTGGACATCTTTTATAAAAGCGATGGGGAATTTATAAATTTTTTGATGAAAACAACCAATGCTACAAATCAATGTGACTACATATTCTCGTTGAATTAAGCCCAATGGGTTTATGTGATGATATCGCTTCCAGATAGGATCTTTATTAGGAAGTAAGTAGCGTTTCAAATCAGCAGACATCTGTTTCTTATGAAAAATTGCCTTTTTAATTTTAGTTAAGGCCTCTTTATCAGGTAAAGGTAATGAGACCGGATTATTGCTATTAATTAAAGCAACAGATTTTTTCCAGTGGGAGATCAATGGTGACTTCTCACTATTAATGATGATATCTGCTTTTTCAAAGTAAGGTGAAAGATCATCTAAAGTCGACTCTGGTAGCAAAGTACCAGCCACTTCTTTTAAGGTTGAAAAAGCTAAAGCAGAATTAGCATCCATCAAAGCTATATTGAGCTTTTTCCAGTTTAAGTTAATTGACCAGCCGTAAGGTTTTGAACGCTTATCAACCTCTAGACCAAACATCCCCATCGATTCAATTGCTTCGAGATCACGTTGAATCTTTCGAATGATTAAACTCTCATGACCATTAGCTTCAAGTAAATCAAGTAACTGCCGTGTAGTTATTTTATTTGGATAGCGAGGAATATGATCGAGTAAATCTAACCGCCTCTGGAATGATAACAAACTTACTCCTTGTATTATTCAATAATGATTTACAAAGAGGATATCACGCAAGTACGACAAAAACTGTCGCATAGATTGTTTTCACAATAATTAAATATGCAACACAGATCAATAATAGCTAGTGTTAAAAAGGAATTTAAGTGATGAAAAAAATGCATTAATTATTTTAGAAAAGCCATGGGGAGCAAATATTAGCAAGAACAATCAAGCTAGTGTCTGCCATTCTTTAAAGGATTAGAGTCAATTGATGGTAGTTTTGATACATATTATTCTAATTTTTACGAAACAAAAAGCTTTGAACAAGCTTTAGATGCTCTAACCGAATCAAACGACAAACAATATTATATTTATGTCGCCTGTCATGGTTAAGGATTACGCCTAGGCGGACTCAATTTAGAAACGGTTATGCGCTTAATTGACCAGAAGGCTCAAGAAAAAAATATAGTAGGTGTTCTCTACGGTTCTTGCCTTGTAGGGAACAACTTTGGTCACTTTTAAGCCTATACTCAAGCTTCCTCCATTTGCTGAAAAATAGGTTATAAATGTTCTGTAAATTGGCTAGATGGCACACTTTTAGATGTAAACCTTCTATCTAACTTAATTGGCTTGACCGACAAACGACTTCATCAGGAAGACTATATACTTAATAGCATTAAAAGTGCTTTATCAACTTATAAAAGTGACTATTCTATTGGTTCTAATGAGCAAGAAGAAATGTTACTTTCAGACTCTTTAGCTGCAGTAATCCAGCCTAAAGGACAAGGTAAAAAAAACTAAGGATGTAAGTAACTTACTTTTTGAAGAGTAAATATTATGGCTGCCAGGTAATACTCTTTTAGTTAAGAAGAGGATCAAAACCATCTAACAAAGCTTGACGGTATTCTCCTGTTTTTATTCTAGCATCAGCCAATTTAATATCTGGATAACGACCAATTTTAATTCGTTGTTGCTTACCTTGCCATCTAAAGCGATAATTGAACGTAATTATTGCATTAGCGGTGATCCTTGCGGTCAAACCATCACGGTCAGCTAATTCTCTTTTACCAGTGTAAGGTGCTTTTATGTTTCTGAGTTTGTTATCGCTTAATGACATAGTAAAACCTAAATACAATACGATCCGTCTATGGGCACAGCTTACACTTTTATGATGCACACTTTAGAATTAGCGATAAAAAATAGCAATGAACCTTAATGGATACTAAATTGATAAAACATACTGATATTAAAAGAAAAAATGTAACCTCAGCATGGAGCAACAGAAGCTAATGGATGCTAACAAACAACCTACAATTTTATGGCACGATTACGAGACATGGGGAATTTCACCTGCGTTTGATAAACCTTCTCAGTTTGCTGGTATTCGCACTGATCTTGATTTAAACATTATTGGCGAGCCTGAAATGTTCTATTGTCAGCCGCCTGTAGATTATTTACCTCATCCTGAAGCTTGCTTAGTTACCGGTATTACACCACAAAAAGCACAACAAGCTGGTTTAACCGAGGCTGAGTTTGCGAGTCGAATACATCATTTATTTAGTACACCTAATACCTGTGTGGCCGGTTATAACAACATTCGCTTTGATGACGAAGTAAGCCGCTATTTATTTTATCGCAATTTCTACGACCCTTATGCCCGTGAATGGCAAAATGGTAATAGCCGCTGGGATATTATTGACATGGTTCGCGCTTGTTATGCTTTACGCCCTGAAGGTATTAACTGGCCAACTGTTGAACGTGACGGAGAAGAAGTTGTTAGTTTTCGTCTTGAGTTGTTAACAAAAGCAAATGGTATAAATCATGAATCAGCTCATGATGCGATGAGCGATGTTTATGCCACTATTGCTATGGCTAAATTAATTAAAGATAAGCAACCTAAGCTTTATGATTTTATTTTTAACTTAAAAAGTAAAAAACAAGTGGCTGAATTACTGAATGTGGCTGAAATGACGCCGGTTGTTCATACCTCGTCTAAAATATCATCGGCGCATGGCTGTACTAGTTGGTTTGCGCCTATTAGTTATCATCCTGTAAATAAAAATGCCGTAATCTGTGTCGATTTAGCGCAAGATATCGAACCATTACTGTCATTAACCAGCGAAGAGATAAAAGCACGCTTATATACACGTCATGATGACTTAGCCCCTGATGAAAAACCTATTCCTGTTAAGTTAATTCACATTAATAAGTGCCCTATTGTTGCGCCAGCTAAAACCTTGTTACCTGAGAATGCCCAACGTTTAAATATTCCACGCGATTTTTGTTTAGAAAACTTAGCAACATTAAAAAAACATGCTGAATTACGAGATAAATTAAGTGATGTGTTTGCGACATCAGATTTTGACAATACTGATGTAGATGCCGAACAAGCATTATATGGTGGCAGTTTCTTTAGCCATGGTGATAAAGCGCAAATGGATATTTTACGTGGTTTAACGCCTGAGCAATTAGCGAACCATCCATTTCAGTTTCAAGACGAGCGTTTAAGTGTGTTGTTATTTCGTTATAGAGCGAGAAACTATCCATATACCTTGTCTACCGAAGAGCAGCAAAAATGGCAACAACATTGTCAAACCAAACTTCAATATGGCGGTAAAGGTATTTTATCACTTGATGAATTTATGATTAAAATTGAAAACCTTGCGCATGAACATGAAGATGATAAAGCTAAAATGTCTGTGCTCAAATCCTTATATGAGTTTTTACAAGGATAACAGAGGGGATATCATTCTTCGTTTTTAATCGAGTATTTTACTTTCGTTAGTGTTAACTGAGTTTGTGTTAATTGGTTTTATTTTAATCCAGTGAATTTAATCAAACATGGAATGGTTGATTAAATTCTACTTTCATTATTTTGCGCTATAACTAGCGTTACTGTACAACGTTGTAATTGGCAGAATAATGAAAGTTACCTGCCAATTACAAATACGCACGAGTTTAGCTGTACCTTAATCACTATTGATATGTTGTTCGTTCTAGCTCATATTTTTTCATTTTATCGTATAAGGTTTTACGAGCTAGCTTAAGCTCTTTCATTGTATCTTTAATACAGCCTTCATTATTAGCTAACGCTTCTTCGATCATAAACTTTTCAAAAAATTCCACTCGTTTTGTTAATCCCATGCCATTATTCATCAAACTAGCATGCGTGTTCTCTTTAAAGTTAAATGCTGCAGACTCGCCTAATAAGATGTAACGCTCGGCTAAATTACGTAATTCCCTAACATTACCTGGCCATTCATAACTTAATAGCTGTGCTTTATGTTCTTGCGAAAGTGGTATTAACTCTTTTTTATAACGAGCAGAAGCTATTCTAGCAAAATGTAAAAATAGTAAAGGGACATCTTCAATACGCTCTCTTAACGGCGGAATATCAACTTTAACGAGATTTAAGCGATAATATAAATCTTTGCGAAACAGGCCTTCCTCGCATAACTCTAATAAATCGACCTTAGTTGCAGCGATAACTCTAACATCAAGCTCTATCCCTTCATTACCCCCTAAGCGCACAATTTTACGTTCTTCTAACACTCTTAATAACTTGATTTGCAATGCCATTGGCGTACTTTCTATTTCATCTAAAAATAAAGTACCTCCATTTGCATACTCAAATTTTCCAATACGTTTTTTATCCGCACCCGTATATGCGCCTTGCTCAGCGCCAAATAATTCACTTTCTATAATATGCTCTGGAATTGCACCACAGTTAAGTGCGACAAAATTACTTTCTCGGCGAATACTGTGGTCATGTAAATATCGTGCAACTAATTCTTTTCCAGTTCCGGTTTCGCCATCAATCAAAATATCAGCGGGAGCATCCATCACTTGATTTAATATATTTCGCATTTGAACGATATTAGCTGAGTTCCCTAGAATTCGAGGCCCTGGTAAGCAATGTGTTTCAATTTCCTTTTTTAACTTTCTATTTTCTAACACTAAAGAGCGATTCTCTAACGCTCTATTTACTGTATCGACAAGATCATCATTATTAAAAGGTTTTTCAATGAAATCATAAGCACCATTACGCATCGCCTTTACTGCCATGGATATATCACCAAAACCAGTAAGTAAGATGGTTGGAATAGCTAAGTCGATAACTTTAACTTTTTCCATGAGTTGATGACCATCAACTTTCGGCATATTAATATCACTAATAACAACGCCTGCCCACGTATCACTTAACTGTTCAAGTAATTGGCTTGCTTCTGAAAAAGTTGTTACTTCAAACCCTTGTAATTCAAATAATTGTTCAATAGCACTTCTTATATGCTCTTCATCATCAATCACAAATACTGTTTTCAAACGTTCGCTTTCCATATAAATCCTTAATCAACCTGCTTTTGGGGTAAACTAATGGTAAAAATTGCACCACCATCAGGGTGATTACTAACGTTAATTTGCCCTTGCATTGATTCAATAATGCGGTGTGAAATAGACAAGCCCAAACCTAAGCCAAAATTATCTTTAGTCGTAAAAAACGCTTCAAAAACTCGATTAATATTATCCACTAAAATTCCTGGACCATTATCTTGTATTTCAATAATCACCCGTGTTTCAGTGTTAGAAACAGAAATTCTTATTCGCTTATCTTCTTGCTCACTTAATGCCTGCATTGCGTTACTTAATAAATTAACTAACACTTGTTCAAAACGAATGGTATCACCAAACACAAACGACGGCTTTAAATTCGGTATACACGTGAGTTCAACCTTAGCCACTTTAGCTTGATGCTTCACTATACTCATGGCTGCCATTATACTCGTGTGTACATTAACAGTCGTAGCAACACCCGTGCTTTTTTTAGAAAAACTATTAAACTGGCTAACAATATCGCTTAATCTATCCACTAATCCAATAATGAGTGTCAGATTATTTTTTACTTTATCTGTCATCTCACGTTCTTGGTAAGCTAATGCATTTTCTGAATAGCTGCGTAATGCGGTTAATGGTTGATTGATTTCATGATTAATACTGGCTGACATGCTTCCAATAACGGCTAGTTTTTCTGATTGAATAAGCTCTTCTTGCATTTTATTCATTTGAATTTGCACTTGTTGTCGTTGCGCTATTTCCTCATGAAGTTTAACGTTACTTGCACTTAAATCAGCCGTTCGTACCTCAACCTTTTTTTCAAGTAATTGTTGAGACTCTTTAAGTCTTCGAGCATTTTTATAGCGCTCATTTGCAAAAAGAATTAAAAGAATCAACAATAAATAAGCACTTGTACTCTGTATAATTAACAATTCTCGTTGTTTATTTATCGGCTTTGTTGAACGCCATAAATGCACTTGCCAATTCACGTTTTTCATTAATTTTTGTAAAGCATAAACCTGCTCGTTATGTTCATTTGTTTTTATTGCTAGTAACTTACTGTTTACTTTCATTGGCAAATAATGACTTGAAACATTAGAAACATTTAATGGTTTAATTTCTTTATCAGCATAACGTTTATCAGTAATAATATTACGCTGTTTACTTTGAGATAAATCACCAATGGTTTTAAGACGCCATTCAGGCCTATCTGAAATAAATATCACATCATCTGGTGCAACAATTAAAAAATTAAAACTGTCATGCAGTACCGTTTTTTTATAATGGTCTTC